>JANWVW010000116.1 GCA_025056095.1 Bacteroidia bacterium | reverse complement strand
GTAGCCCGTAGCACGCCGACCTTGTGGGCATGAGCGCAAGCGAAACGCCCACAAGGACACGCCCAAAAAATTAAAAAAAACTTCAATAACACTAAATTTACCTATCTTTGTAATTGATGAAGCAAATACTGCCTGCATTACTTTACCTTCTGCACTTATCTACTCTTTTTGGACAAGACTCGTGGGCTAAAAAAACATTAGCAACCATGAGCTTAGAGGAAAAAATCGGTCAGCTCATCATGATAGCCGCATACTCCAACAAAGGTGAGGAACACATTCAATACACTAAAACCCTAATTGACCAATACCATATCGGAGGAGTAATTATGATGCAAGGCAGTCCATACTTGCAGATAAAAGCCCTCAATACTCTGCAAAAAGATTGCAAAATTCCCTTACTGATAGCCCAAGACGCAGAATGGGGCGTAGGAATGCGACTAGACTCTGTACCTCTATTCCCCCGTAACATGACCTTAGGGGCTATCCAAAATGATTTACTACTTTACGAAATGGGCGTACAAATAGCTAAACAATGCCGCGCCGTAGGCGTACAAGTAAACTTTGCCCCTGTAATAGACGTAAATGACAATCCTGCTAATCCTGTGATTGGAGATAGGTCATTCGGCGAAGATAAATACAACGTCGCTCGCAAAGGCGGCATGATAGCCAAAGGTATGCAAAGCGAAAATATTATTCCCTGCGGCAAACACTTCCCTGGACACGGTAACACAGATACCGATTCTCACTTGGACTTACCTATTATTCGGTACGATAGAAACGTGCTGGATACTATCCATTTACTTCCTTTCAAAACACTTATTCAGCATGGTTTGCCTGCTATTATGGTTGCACATCTGTATATTCCTGCTTTGGATAGCACGCCGAACCGAGCTTCTACGTTATCCCCCAAAGTTGTAAATCAGCTCTTACGACAAGAACTAGGTTTCAAAGGTCTGATATTTACAGATGCTCTAAATATGCAAGGTGTCGCTAAGTTCTATCCCTCTGGCGAAGCCGATGTGCACGCACTATTAGCAGGAAACGACATGCTACTTTTTTCAGGGAATGTCCCTAAAACTGTGGAAAAAATTAAACAAGCACTCAACAAAGGCGAAATTACTCTACAAGAATTAGATGAACATGTACTACGAATTTTACAAGCCAAAGAATGGTGCGGATTACACAAAGGTCTGTTTCCCAAAAATCCCACGGGCGTTACACAAATGCTTAATAGTTCTGAAATAAAAAACCTTATTCGCAGACTGTATGAAGCTTCGGTAACTGTAGTCAAGAATGAATTTAACATTTTACCAATCAAAGAGCTAAAAAAACATAACGTAGGGCATATTTGCATCAGTAACGCTGCCAGTGGCGTAAACACAATTGCCACTTTTGTACAAACTCTTAACCGTTACGCTGCGGTAAAGCACGTATTTGCAAACAAAAAATCGGATTTAGTCAGCATTGCCAAGCAAGAATTTCAAAAACAAGATGTAGTTATTGTTACCATTAAAGACATAACTAAAAAAGCAAGCGAAAATTTTGGTATTTCTGTATTAGTAGATGATTTAATTCAATATCTACAATCGCAAGGCAAAATTGTAGTTACTTGTGTGTTTGGTACGCCGTATTCACTCAAAAATTTTGAATGTGCTCATAGTTTAGTTTGTTTGTATGAAGATAACTACTATACTCGCAAAGCTGCCGCAGAGGTAATTGTAGGTGCCATCAAAGCCGATGGCAAATTACCTGTCAGTAGTGGAACATTCAAAGCAGGGCAAGGTTGTACAATAAGTGCTTTGCATCGCATTCGTTTTGATGAAAACCAAGAAATGTGTATAAATACGGATTCGTTAAAAAAAATTGAAAAGATTGTTGAGCAAAGTATAAAAGAACGAATATTCCCAGGCTGCCAAGTAATGATGGTCAAAGAAGGAATTGTAATTTATCAAAAAAGCTTTGGCAGACTTACTTATGACAGCACAAGTAAAAAAGTTCACGATGATAGTACCATTTATGATTTAGCTTCGGTAACTAAGGTAGCGGCTACTACGTTAGCAGCTATGCGTCTGTGGGAACAAGGAAAGTTAGACCTCCAAAAGAAAATTAAAGACTATTTACCTGAATTTGATAGCACAAACAAGGCAAATATCACCATAGAGCAACTTTTAACACATACTTCGGGCTTGCCTTCGGTTTTGTTTTATTATAGAAAACCTGAATTTAGGAATACAAACTGCCAATATACGGATACTTATACATGTATGCTTACTGACAGCAGCCATTTTTACGTAGCACCGCATATTTTTATGAAGGATAGATACCGCAAGGTAATAATAGAGTATCTTAAAAAATGTAGAGTGCGCCCACCACGAAGACTCATTTACAGCGACGTAAATATGACATTTATGCAGCTAATTATTGAACGAATTACTCAAAAGCCGTTAGATGTGTATGTAAAAGAAAACTTCTATGAGCCTTTGCAGCTTAGACACACAGGATTTAATCCTATGTTAGACACGAATTTGTCCAAGCATGACATAGCCCCTACTGAAAATGATACTTTATGGAGAAAACAACAAATTTGGGGTACAGTACATGACCAAACTGCGGCTATTTTTGGCGGTGTATGTGGAAATGCAGGTCTATTTAGCAATGCCCATGATTTAGCGGTTATTGGACAAATGTTACTTAATGGGGGAGTATATGGCGGAGTACGTTTTTTTGCACCCCAAACAATAGATTATTTCACACGGCGCGTGTACCCAAACATCAGAAGAGGGCTAGGTTGGGACAAACCTGAAAATACCAAAATAAAAGCACCTGTGGGCAGTTTTGCATCTATGCAAACTTATGGACACTTAGGCTACACAGGTACTGCTTTTTGGATAGACCCCAAAGAAAAATTAGTTTTTGTGTTTTTGTCTAATAGAATTTACCCCACTGTAAATGACAAACGAATTAACAAAGAAGCTATACGGCAAAAAATTATGTCAATAGCTTACAAAGTAGAGGTAGAATAGCTGCTACCTTGTAAAGAAGGATTTTGCAGCAGCGCATACTTTTTACAGACAGATTAACGTCAGAAACAACAATTTAGCTTTATATCTTATCGTAGTCCTGATAGTCTTTCTTGAAGTAGTTTTATTTTTTGCAATGTGTCTTGATGTTTTTTACGTTCATTTTGAATGACATCAGGCTTTGCATTAGCCATAAATTTTTCATTGTTTAGCTTTGCTTCAATAGTTTTAAGAAAGTTCTGTAAATGAGCAAGTTCTTTTTCAAGTTTTGCCTTTTCTGCTTGAATGTCTAAACTTCCATGTAGTTGAACTAAAAGTTCCATAGTGCGAACTAATATAGGCAGTGTGTTCTGAACTTTTTGTGTAGTAAATTGCAAGTCAATTCCTTTTTCTTTTTCAAATTTGAGCAATTTTTCTATGCTGCTTTTGTATTTTGCCCAAAAAGGTTGATGCACAGGTGTAAGGTAGATAGTCCAATTTTCTTTGGAAGAAAGTTTATGCGTGTTACGTACATTCCTTAATTCTGTAACTATCTGTAAAACAAAGGATATATCTTCAAGTAGTGCTTTATCACTTTCAGAAAGCGGTTGTGCAGTGTAGTAAGGCGTTACAATTAAGTCAGTTTCAGGATTTTCTTGGATACTGTGCCATAATTCTTCCGTAATAAATGGCATAAAAGGGTGTAGCAGGATCAAAATGTGTTTGAAAATTTCAATAGTGTGGTTGTAAACTGTTTGTGAAAGAAGGTTATTTTGAATAGGTTTAATCCATTCTAAATAAGTGGAACAGAAGTCATCCCATATTAGTTTATAGAGTGTCATGAGTGCATCTACGATGCGGAAGTTATCAAAATGTTGCTCGATTTCGGCAGCGGCTTCATTTAGGCGAGCTTGAATCCACTGCATAGCGATTTGTTCATATTCGCAGGGTTTGAGAGAAGTGTCTATTTTCCAAGATTGTGTTAGGCGGTAAGCGTTCCATATTTTATTAGCCATATTTCTGCCTTGCTCCATAAGCGGATAACCTACGGCAATAGGTCTACCTTCCGCATCTTTGACAAGCTTGCCTTGTGCATCTCTTTGATATTCAATAGGAAATTTAAGGTCGTTGCCTGCAGGTGAGGAAAATAGCATTCCTACGCGTACGCCATCTGCGGAGAATTTCTCAATCAATTCCAAAGGTTCAGGAGAGTTACCTAAGGATTTACTCATTTTTCTACCTTCACCATCGCGTACAATACCTGTTAAATACACATTTCTAAATGGTACTTGACCTTTGAATTCTAAACCTGCCATAATCATACGTGCGACCCAAAAGAATAAAATTTCAGGTGCAGTTACTAAGTCATTTGTAGGATAGAAATACTTAAAATCAGGATTATCAGGGTCTTTGAAGCCATCAAAAACAGAGATGGGCCATAGCCACGAACTAAACCATGTATCTACTACATCTTCATCTTGTTTAAGGTCTTTTTCGGTAAAATCAGGGTTAATTTGTTGTGCTTTTTTGAGGGCTTCTTGGATATTTCTTGCTACAACCATATTGCCATCGGGTAGGTAATAAGCAGGAATACGTTGTCCCCACCATAGCTGCCTACTGATGCACCAATCTTTGACATTTTCCATCCATACCTTGTATAAATTTACGAACTTAGAGGGGTAGAGTTTTACCTCGCCTTTTTCCACTGCTTCCAAAGCTTTTTGGGCTAAGGGTTTCATTTTGACGAACCATTGCATAGAAATTTTAGGTTCAATCGGTACTTTTGTGCGTTCAGAAAGACCTATTCGGTTTTTGTAC
Source organism: Bacteroidia bacterium (assembly GCA_025056095.1). Taxonomy (NCBI): domain Bacteria; kingdom Pseudomonadati; phylum Bacteroidota; class Bacteroidia; species Bacteroidia bacterium. Next base: position 3,958 of record JANWVW010000116.1, on the reverse strand, counting down.
TCTTTTATTTCTTGAATATGCCCTTTTTCTTGCAATTCTTGGGCTATTTTTTTACGTACTACGAATCTATCCTCGCCCACGTAAATTTGGGCTGCTTCGCTCATAGTGCCATTAGGGGCAATGGTGTCAATGATAGGTAAGTTATGACGTTTACCTATTTCGTAGTCAAGAGGGTCGTGGGCAGGTGTAACTTTTAGGCAACCTGTACCAAACTCTTTATCTATGGAATTATCTGCTATCACAGGTATAGGGCGGTTGATTAAAGGTACGTACACTTTTCTACCTATCCAAGCTTGGTATCGTTCATCTTGGGGATGTACGGCAATGGCTACGTCCCCCATGATAGTTTCAGGGCGAACTGTGGCAATAACTAAATACTCATTCGGATTGTCTACACTAAAATATTTGATGTAATAGAGTTTAGACTGCACTTCTTCGTATATTACTTCTTCGTCAGATACAGTAGTTTCAGCTTTGGGGTCCCAGTTTACTACGTAAGTACCTCTGTATATCAAGCCTTTTTCATACAAATCGCAAAAGACATCTATGACAGCTTGGGATAGGTCTTCTTCCATAGTAAAGCGAGTACGTTTCCAATCACAGCTTGCTCCGAGCTTGCGAAGTTGTTGTAAAATAATTCCGCCGTATTTTTCTGTCCATTCCCAGGCGTATTTGAGAAACTGTTCCCGGGTGAGGGATTTTTTACTAATACCTTGTTTAGCCAACATTTCCACTACTTTAGCTTCTGTGGCAATAGATGCGTGGTCTGTACCGGGTACCCAGCAAGTTTCAAACCCTTTCATTCTTGCCCTTCGGATAAGGATATCTTGGATAGTGTTATTCAGCATGTGCCCCATGTGTAGTACGCCTGTTACGTTGGGTGGAGGAATAACAATCGTATAAGGTTTTTTGTTAGGATTGACTTTTGCATAAAAGTAGCCTTTACTTTCCCAGTATTTATACCATTTTTCTTCTACTTGTGCGGGATTATAGGTTTTAGCAATTTCCATTGTGGCAAAAATAGCAAGAATGTTACTTTAGGTCTAAAAATAATTTGATTTTTTGATTTTTTGGGCGTGCCCCTCGCTAACGCTCGGGTCGGGGCATTCCGCACTACGCTAACGCTTCGGTGCTTCGCTGCGCTTCGCACTGCCTAACGGCATGCTCCATGCCCCTCACGCAGATTATACCTTGAATACTTATCTCTTTACCTTTTTAGCATTGAAACACAAATACTTACAAGATAAAAAAATAAATTCTCAACTTATTGGTACAAATAGAACTTTTTCTAATTTTGTTACTATATGAGCTATAAGCTTTTTCGTTATAGTGAGGATAAAAAATGGGGCTTTCGTACAGCTGATGGAAAGATAGTTATCCCTTGTAAGTATGATGACGCATCGGATTTTTCAGAAGGTTTAGCATGGGTAGAATTAAATGGTAAGTACGGCTATATCAATACCCAAGGGGAGGAAATTATCCCTTGTAGATATGATTATGCAAGGGGGTTTTCAGAAGAGTTAGTATGGGTAAAATTGAACGGTAAGTATGGCTATGTTAATGTGCAAGGCAAAGAAATTGTACCGTGTAAGTATGATTATATTGAGTGGTATTTTTTAGAAGGTATAGCGAGAGCAAAATTGAACGGTAAGTATGGGTATGTTAATGCACAAGGTGAAGAAATTGTACCTTGTAAATACGATTATGCTGCAAGGGGTTTTTCGGAAGGTTTAGCTTATGTTAAATTGAATGGTAAGTATGGCTATGTTAATCCACAAGGCAAAGAAATTATACCTTGCAAATATGATTACGCGGGAAGTTTCTCTGGAGGTTTAGCAAAAGTAAAATTGAACGGTAAATTAGGGTACGTTAATATAAAAGGCGAAGAAATTGAGTTTTGTAAAAATGCCGAAATAGAAAACTTTGAGCAAGGCATAGAAAATGTCAAATTGGATGGTAAATATGGCTATGTTAATCTACAAGGCGAAGAAATTGTACCTTGCAAATATGATTATGTGTCGGATTTTTGGGAAGGTTTAGCAAGGGTCAAACTCAATGGCAAGTATGGCTACGTTAATCTACAAGGGGAGGAAATTATACCTTGCAAATATGATGATGTATTGGATTTCTGGAAAGGTTCAGCAAAGGTCAAATTAAAAGGCAAGTATGGCTATGTTAATCAACAGGGCGAGGAAATTGTACCGTGTAAATATGATGATGTTGCAAGGGGTTTTTCAGAAGGTTTAGCTTACGTTAAATTGAATGGTAAGTATGGCTATGTTAATCAACAAGGTGAGGAAATTATACCGTGTAGATATGGTAGGAGTGAGGATTTTTGGCAAGGCAGAGCAAGAGTAGAGTTGAACGGTAAGTATGGCTATGTTAATCAACAGGGTGAAGAAGTTGTACCGTGTAAATATGATGATGCCGCAAAAAGTTTTTCGGAAGGTTTAGCTTATGTCAAGTTCAATGGTAAGTATGGCTATATTAGTGCCGAAGGTAGGGAAATTATACCTTGCAAATACGACTATGCAGGAAGTTTTTCAGAAGGTTTAGCTTATGTCAAATTCAATGGTAAGTATGGCTGTATTAGCACACAAGGCGAAGAAATTGTTCCTTGCAAATATCATGAGATTAAGGCGTTCACAGAAGGTATAGCTTGTGTCCAATTGAATCGTAAGTACGGCTATGTTACTCGACAAGGTAAGGAAATTGTGCCGTGTAAGTATGATGATGCTGCACAGAGTTTTTTAGAAGGTTTAGCGAGAGTCAAATTGAATGATAGGTATGGGTATGTTAATGTACAAGGTGAGGAAATTGTACCGTGTAAATATGATTATGTATGGGATTTTTCACAAGGTTTAGCGAGAGTCAAATTGAATGGTAAGTACGGCTATGTTAATCTACAAGGCAAAGAAATTGTGCCGTGTAAATATAGTGATGCATCAGATTTTTCAGAAGGTTTTGCTTGTGTCCAATTGAATGGTAAGTATGGCTATATTAGTACCCAAGGTGAAGAAATTATACCTTTCAAATATGATAACGCATGGCGTTTCTCGGAAGGTTTAGCCTTAGTGAAATTGAATGGTAAATATGGCTATATTAGTACCCAAGGTGAAGAAATAGTACCTTTCAAATATGATAATGCATGGCGTTTCTCGGAAGGTTTAGCCTTAGTGAAATTGAATGGTAAGTATGGCTATGTTAATCAACAAGGTGAGGAGATTGTACCGTGTAAATATGATGAGATTAAGGAGTTTTCGGAAGGTTTAGCTTGTGTCCAATTGAACGGCAAGTATGGCTATGTTAATCAACACGGCGAAGAAGTTGTACCGTGTAAATATGACAGGAGTGGGGGTTTCTGGCAAGGTAGAGCGAGAGTAGAGTTGAACGGTAAGTATGGCTATATTAATCGTCAAGGTGAAGAAATTATACCTTGTAAATATGACGCTTACGATGCATACGAGTCTTATTTCTAAATTGACAGAATGAGAAAATTGTACCTTGCAAATTGTGAACTAAGCTTGGCACATCAAAGATAGTTAGCAGGGGGGGATATTAGTAAAATAAAAAACAAATACAGTTTGTATGATGGAGGTAGGAACTTACATGAGATTTTACAGGTAGTAGGGGCTTAGCTGCGGTGAAATTTAGGAGTAAGTGGGGCATATTAACACATCAAAAGAGTTAGCGATAGTATAGGCATGCAAGTATGGTAGAGTGGAGAACTTAAAAGGGATTTAAGCAAGGTCAAGTTGAACAAGAAACATGGAAGTAACTTTTTTTGATTTTTAACCATAAACTTGTTGCCACTCACGAACAGAGGCGTACTTGAAGTAGGATATAATAACCAAAGCTACACACAACAGTTAAATACAAAGTTAATTTTTTTGGGCGTGCCCCTTGCTGACGCAAGGGTCGGGGCATTCCGCACTACGCTTCGCTTCGGTACTTCGCT
>JANWVW010000115.1 GCA_025056095.1 Bacteroidia bacterium | reverse complement strand
GCGTGCGTCAGCACGGTGCGAAGCGCAGCGAAGCACCGAAGCGATAGCGTAGCCCGTAGCACGCCGACCTTGTGGGCATGAGCGCAAGCGAATGCCCACAAGGGCACGCCCAAAAAATAAAATTTTTTATCCTACATTTATTCAAAAAGATGGCGAAAGTGAATATGCTGAGTGAGTGTAAAAAAGTCTCTGAAAATTTTATTGATCTGCTCGTTTAACATGGCTGCCCTCATGCCCAAAAGCGGATGAATCTTGACAATATAAATAGACGCCCTCTCCACAAACTCTACTCCAAACTGATGCACTTTTTGGCAAAATTCTGGGGATAGCTGACGATCAACATATAATAAATGCTCAATTTGAGCTACTTGCCTGTAAAAATCATTTGTTTGTTTGTCTAAGAACTTAGCAAACTCATCTTGAATAGGTGTTTTTTTGATAGACAAACTTTCTTCTAAATAGTGCTTGGCTATACCTATGTAATTGACTAAAATCGTAATATCTGCCATTACCACAAATGGAATTCTATCCAAAGGACCTCTGTCAAAATAACTTTTGTTGTATTGGAACGAATTATCCTCTGTAACTTCTACGTTATGTACCTGGAACTCATTTGTAGCTGTGGCTATCAAGCCAAAAGCATTCCAAGTGTCATAAGATTGGACTTTGTCTTTTTCCAAAAAAAAAGAGCGGAACATAGGCGTTCCATCGCTGTTAGTTTGGGGGACTCCATTTTCTACAATCTGCGCATTAAAGCTGAAATGTGTTGCATAAGGCGCCGCAGTTCCCCATAACCATTTACCATTGAGTATGTACTTATCGCCGACCTTTTCCGCTGTGCCCCCTATCATACCACTACCTGCAAAACATACTCTTGTGTCTGTAAATATTTTTTTGGCTACCTCAGGCTTTATGTTACGAGCGAAATAATTCGCACCACTGGTTAAAGTAACTACCCAACCTAAACTGCCATCTTCTTTAGCTAAATACTCTAATAAACGCAAACCCTCTGTCAAGGGAACTTCTAATCCATAGTACTCCTTTGGAATCCATATTCTTGTCCAAGCGTTTCTGAATATCCTTTCTATTGTATTTGGACTTAATCGGTTTTCTTCAATGGGAATGCTGATAGTACTCATATTATTTAGCTTATGTTCAGCAAAAATAACACAACTATTTTTAGTTAGGTTACAATTTATGAAAAATCCTTGTTCTACGAAGCATATACTTCGTTGATAGATATTTTACGAGTGTTTTCATCTATTTTTTCAAACATAAGATGAACATAATCTACCTTTTCCAATAAAGGTTTTGCCATTTGCCACCATTCTATAAAAACGTACACATTAGGGGCATGTAGATACTCCTCAAAGCCAATTTCAATCAATTCCTCAATACGGTTTAGGCGGAATAGGTCAAAGTGAAAAATACGCATAATAGAGTTATCAATAGTGTATTCATTAACTAAACTGTATGTTGGGCTATTGACCTCTTCATTGACGTTTAGCACTTTGCCTAGTACTCTCATAAATGTTGTTTTGCCGCTACCCATTTCTCCTTCTAGCGCATATACTTCAAATTGACCAAAATATTCAGTGAGTTTTTGTGCCACAGGTTCTAAATCCTCTATTTTTGAAACTATGAAAGTTTGCTGCATATTGTAACAAATATACAACGCTTGTCATGACTACCAAAGATATTCTCATCATAGGCGGAGGAATAGCAGGCGCTTTTTTACAAAGAGAACTTTCAAGACATAAGTTGATGTCTTTACTTTGGGTTGACAACAACCATTTTCTTTCCTCATCAATATTAGCCGCGGGAATTACAAATCCTATCATGGGGAAGCGAGCAAACTTAACTCAAAACGCATATACTCTTATTCAAAAACGAAAAGAGTGGCAGCAAAAAGACTTTCTTTTTGCCCGTTACTTCGTAGAAAAAAACGCATTCCGACCGTTTAAGGACATCAATGAGGTAAATGAGTGGAGTGCTAAAAGTCTAAACATGCCCGTAACTGTTCATTACACCAATCCTGAACCTAAATACATCAAAGCAGAACTTGGCGGAATTGAAATTCACCATGCGGGTTTTATGTATGTCAATGAGTTTTTGCAGGAAACTAAAAAAGAAGGTAATTGTTGGCATGAAAAGGTAGAATATTCAGACTTATGCATACAAAAACATCAAGTTGTTTGGAAGAAGCATGATATAGCTTTCAAATACGTAGTCTTTTGCGAAGGTAGCCAAGTAATACACAATCCGTATTTACAAAATTTACCTATTATTCCTACAAAAGGCGAAATATTGGAAATTGAAGTTGCGGCACCGATTTGCGAAACATTTATGTATTCTGCGGGCATTTACATTGTTCCCAAGCGGAATAACAGGTATTTTGTGGGTGCTACTTATACTCCGCACAGTACTGATAGAACACCTACCGAACAGGGCAAAAGAGAATTAGAAGCAAAACTACAGTCTTTTTTGCAAGTTCCGTACAGAATTACAGGGCATTGGGCAGGTACGCGCCCTGCTACTTCGGATAGAATACCTGTTATAGGTTCGCATCCTGAGTATCCGAATGTGTATTTTTTTAATGGTTTAGGGAGTAAGGGTGTTTTTTATGCGCCCTACTTAGCAGAGTGCCTCACGGAGCATATACTTTATCAAAAGCCCTTACCTAGTGCTCTATCTTGGCGAAAAAGTTTAAGGTAATTTTGTTTGTAGCACTTTGTGAAGCTTATTTTTGCTTGATTTTGCGAAAGTTACAAAGTAAGACTAAAAAATACTCTTGACATGTGAGTAAATATGTTTGTATATTTGCGGTCCATTTGGTTGGTAAATGGTCTGGTAGTTCAGCTGGTTAGAACACATGCCTGTCACGCATGGGGTCGCGGGTTCAAGTCCCGTCCAGACCGCAGCCCTCTCGGTAGTGAGAGGGCTTTGTGTTTTGTGTGAGGTCTGTTTTTATTTTGAATGTTAAGTTTTAACTTTTTCGGCGTGTCCTTGTGGGCGTTTCGCTTCGCTCATGCCCACAAGGTCGGCGTGCTACGGGCTACGCTAACGCTTCGGTGCTTCGCTTCGCTTCGCACCGTGCTGACGCACGCCCTTCGCATGCCTCACGCAAGGGATCTCTGAAACCATCGTTTCTCTGTTTCTTATGCAAGGTTTTAGCTTGTAAGTGGTTGCACTTCAAGCTTAAACAAGGTAAAGACATAATTGCTTATGTTGTCTGCGTGAGGGGCATGGAGCATGCCGTTAGGCAGTGCGCAGCGTTAGCGAAGCACCGAAGCGAAGCGGAGTGCGGAATGCCCCGACCCTTGCGTCAGCAAGGGGCACGCCCAAAAAAATGAAACTATCTTTGAAACCTAATGTATTATTTTTGTGTATGCGTATATTGATAGTAGCAAGTATCCTTTCAGTGTGCTGCGCACAAGCACAAATTAACTCTGAAAATGTTCAAAAACATATAGCATATTTAGCGTCAGACAAGCTGCAAGGGCGTGGCACAGGCGAAAAAGGCGAAGAACTAGCAGCCGAATATATCATCAAGCACTTCAAAAACCTTAAACTTATTCCAAAAGGTCAAAACAATACCTACATTCAAGAGTTTAATTTTGTAGAAGGTATCATTCAAGAACCTACTATAATTCGCATTAACAAAAACAAAAAAATTACTTGGCAGGATAAAAAGGACTACTGTGCTTTACCTTTTAGTGCAAGCAATGAATATAACCTAAGAACTTTACATTTTGAATACGTCAATGAAGGTATAGTAGCCCCTACCCTTCAACGAGATGATTACGCAAACAAAAATGTAATGGGCAAAGTAGTTGTAATCTACTCTTTTCCTGAAAAACCACTTAATCCGCACGAAGAAATAACCGCTTACTACTCTTTTAGAGAAAGGGCAAAAATAGCCCAAGAAAAAGGCGCTGTAATGGTCTTTTTTGTAGATAGAAAAGGAACTTATCATTTTGAAGACTTACCTAAAACAAATTCAAAAGCTCAATTTTTGCGTATCCCTGTAGTTTGGTTTTCGCATAGTACTTTTGAGGAGTTACGTCAATTGAATATCACAGACTTTTATCTGAAAATCAGCATTAAGCCTAACGAAATGAAAGGTAAAAATGTTATTGGCTTTTTGGACAATCAGGCACCTCTGACCGTAGTCATCGGCGCACACTATGACCACTTAGGTTTAGGGCATCATCCAGGTTCATTAGACCCAAACCCTAAAAATAAAATTCACAATGGCGCAGATGACAATGCATCAGGCACAGCGGGATTATTAGAGTTAGCTCGCTACTTTGCTACAAATAATCGCAAAGAAAATTTTAACTTTCTATTTATTGCTTTTTCAGGAGAAGAATTGGGTTTGTACGGTTCAGGTTATTTTACTAAAAATCCTACCCTCGATCTCAACACAGTAAACTACATGCTCAACATGGACATGATAGGACGATTGAGAGAACAGCAGCTAGCCATTAGCGGTGTAGGTACTTCGCCTGTGTGGGTGGATTTAATCAAGCAAATAGACAGCACAGATACTCACATCACTACAAAATTAGACTCATCAGGTACAGGACCATCAGACCATACCTCTTTTTATTTGAGAAACATTCCTGTACTGCATTTCTTTACAGGTACCCATGCAGACTACCACAAACCCACAGACGATATAGATAAAATTAATTTTGAGGGCATTGTACAAGTACTTAACTTCATCATCAACTTGACAGAAAAAACAGAAAAACTTTCTAAACTGACTTTTACACCCACAAAAGAGAAAAAAAATGAAAATCCTCCTGCATTCAAAGTTACTTTGGGCATTATTCCCGATTATATGTATAGTGGCAAAGGAATAAAAGTGGAAGGCGTAAGCGCAGGTAAACCCGCAGAAAGAGCTGGAATTCAGCGTGATGATATTTTATTGCAAATCAATAACGACGAAATTATAGACATGATGAGCTACATGAAATGTTTAGCCAAGTACAAAAAAGGCGACACAGTCAAGATAAAAATTGAACGCAATAAACAAATAATTGAAAAAGAGGTTACATTTTAGTCTTACCTTATGGAACTACTTCCAATTGGGATACAAACTTTCAAGGGCGTTCGGAAAAGGAATTACATTTATGTGGAAAAAACTACACACATTTTAGATTTAGTCCGTAATTTAAGGTATGTTTTTCTTTCACGCCCGCATGGAATTGGAGCACCTACCACTCCGTCATAAGGTTAGATTTTACGAAAGATAGATAATACAACACTACTCAAGAACTCAAAGAAAAAATTAAGCTTGTTTTAGAACACGCATACGCCTATCATGACATTCTGTTTAAGTTAGAAGTTTCTTTTTCTAATTTGTTTGAGCGATTGACACAAGCAGCTTATCGCAAATATGGCAAAAAATAGTCGTACTGGTAGATGAATATGATAAACCTGTACTAGATTGTATAGCTAATGAGGAAGTAGCCAAATCAAACAGAGATCTTTTGAAAAGTTTGTACAGTGTTATTAAAGGTTCAGATGCATACATTGAATTCACCTTCATGACAGGAGTAAGTAAGTTTAGCAAAGCGTCTACTTTCAGCGACTTGAACAAAATTTTACTGATATTACCTTAGATAAAAACACTAATGCCATTTGTGGCTATACCCACTATGACTTGATAGCTTTGTTTTCCGACTATTTACACAACATAGACCTTGACCAAGTTAAGAAGTGGTAGAATGGATATACTTGGGACATTGAAGGCGAACGAGTGTACAATCCTTTTGATGTGTTGTTGTTCTTACGTAACAGAGAGTTCAAAAGTTATTGGTTTGAAATAGGAACTACACCATTTTTGATAGATTTAATGCACAAGCACAAGTATTATGTTCCCAAGTTTGACGATATAGTCATTAGTGAAAGTTTGATGAATTCCTTTGATATAGATGACATGGTAGTACCTGCTGTATTGTGGCAAACAGGATATTTGACCATTAAAGACCGCATAAAACGCTACCACCTGACCAAGTATGTGCTAAGCTATCCAAATTATGAGGTAGGACAAGCTTTGAATGAAGCTTTATTGCGGTTGTGGCTCAAAAATAGCCGAGAAAATGAAGAGTTTGCATTACAAACTTTGGGCAGTTTAGAGCAAGGCGATATGGAGAGTTTAGAAAAGAGTTTGAAAAGCTTGTACAGTAGCATTAGTTATACATTCAGTCAAAGAATAGGTGAGTGAGTACGAAGGTTTTTATGTATGTGTTCTGTATTCGTATTTGAAAAGTTTGGGCGTAGAGTGCATCAGTGAGGATGTAACAAGTATTGGGCAGATAGACTTGGCCTTATTGTTGCAGGATAAAATTTACTTGTTTGATTTCAAGATGAAGAATTCTGGGGAATTACCTTTGGAGTAAATTAAACGTAAAGCGTGTTACCAAAAGTATCTTGCTCAACCTAAATCAATTTACCTGATTGGGGTAGTTTTTCATGAAAAGTAAAATAACATAAAGTGTGCTCAATGTTTTATTGTTTAACAAACTTCGTACGGTAAAATCTACCTTTACTGTCAGAAAGTACAACAGCATAAACACCAGCAGGAAGACCTTTTATGTCTACTTGATGAGAAAGTAGTTGAGTAGCGTACGTAAAAGTATCCACAACTATTTTACCTTGCATGTCTATAATTTGGATACGTACTTCGCCTGGCAAAAAGTTTGAACCTTGAATTTGAATAAAATCCCGTGCAGGATTAGGAAATATTTCGGCTTGAACAAAAATATCAGGATTATTTTGTACAGACAGTGCTTTGCTTACATCAAATACATATAGACCTGTTTGCATGTCTGATGCGATTATTCTTCCGCTCGGCAAAAAAGGATATACCCCCCAATTGCCAACAAAACTTGCTTCTGCTAAGGTATCATCACGGGGGTAAGTATCATAGTATCCCACTTCAATAGGATGAGTAGGGTCGCTTACATTAAAAATACGCAAGCCGTCCGAGTAATAAGAACAGTATATATAGTCCCCTTTCCAATATGGAATATGAGGTACTTTGTATTTTTTATTCGTACTTGAGCTGACATGCGCTAAAAGTTCAGGGTTATTAAAATCGTGAATGTCATAAATTTTAATCGGTAAGTTATGGGGTACTTCATCGGTGAAAACAATTTTTTTGTGGTCAGGACTTAGCCAAGAAGAGTGATTGTAGCCTGAGTATTGGTAGCCAGTAATTCGCATGAGTTCCACAGGATTAGCTGGATTTCGGTAATCGTATACAAATAAGCCATCAAAGCCATTAGAGCAATAAGCTGTATCATTGTAAACGGTTACTTGATGGACATGACTAAAAAAAGGTTCATCAAGTACAGAGATAAGTTGCGGGCGTTCGGGGTTTTGAAGGCTATAAACTGCCATTTTGTAAAAACCTGTTACTCCACCTGGATTACGCACGCTGCATGCATATAGGCGATGATTATCTACGTACATGCTGTGTATATTTGTGCAAATAGTATCGCTTTGATAAACGATATGCACAGAATCAGGCAAGTACTGCAAGTCTACCACAATCAAAGAGGAGTTAGCGCAGTTATCTGCGGCTAAATATGCATAGTGCGAATACGTTTTCAAATCTCTATTGATACAACGAGAGGAGATAATATCAGGTATGTAAGCACGCAGCACAGGATGAGTAGGATTAGTAACTTCAATAAAATAGTATCCTGCTACACCTCCCAACAAAGCATATTCTCGCCCATTTTGAGCATAGCCCCATACTTCATTATACTTTTGGTTAAATAAATGTGTCATATCGGAGTTAGGTGCGCCATCCCATCGCCCTAGTAAAGTAATGTTGTAGCTAATTTGTCCCCACAAACTCAAACAAGCAAACGTAACTAATACAAATACAATTTTTTTCACTCCGAAAAAATACAAAAAAATCTCAAAAACTCTAATGTCTTTTATTGTAAAAAATCCCAATGTTCGCACCGATAAACCAATGATTATCTATTTGACTTTTGCCCTGCATGTAGTTACGAGCAAATTCTAACTCTGCTTGCATAATCCACTTTCTATGTATTCTTTTCGCTATCCCTGGTGAAAGGTTAAAGTTGAGCAAGTACAGCAAGCTTCGTAGTTCACTGCTCTTATAGATAGGATTAGCAGGGTCATAAGGACCTGTATAAATCCCTGAACCTGAAATAGCTATGTTATTACGATAGGCACCCGCATAAAACATTGAGCCCCCTGCTATGTACCAATGTTTTTCTCTGCTCCATACAGGAGTTAGGTTAATTCTGACATTCAGCGGAATAACAAGGTTAAGAGCATTGTAGTCTATGTAATCAGGTATGAAGGTAGTAGCTTCAAAATGGCGACTTCGTACCCCTGCGTATCGGACTAAAATACCGCTTCTCATGTAAGCATAGTTAGACATTCTAAAATCAAACCGAAAACCTCCTGTAATAGGGAACTGAAAACCTGTTCCAGCACTTGTACCAGGTAGCATAATTCCTGCCCCGCCGATTATTCCTATTGTCATATCTCTGTTTAGGTCAGATTGCGCTATACATAAAACTTGCTGCAAAATGACAAAAACTACTACAAATGCACTACGTTTTTTACGCATACCACAAAAATACACAAATGTTTTTTAGAAAAGTGATGAGATAGAATCTTAATTGCATTTAGCGTAGGCTAAAAAACCTATTTAATTGAGGTTTAGAAAATCGTTTAATTTTTTGGGCGTGCCCCTTGCTGACGCAAGGGTCGGGGCATTCCGCACTGCGCTTCGCTTCGGTGCTTCGCTAACG
>JANWVW010000114.1 GCA_025056095.1 Bacteroidia bacterium | reverse complement strand
CGTTAGCGTAGCCCGTAGCACGCCGACCTTGTGGGCATGAGCGCAAGCGAAACGCCCACAAGGGCACGCCCAAAAAACTAAAACTAAAATTTAAAATTTTTCAATTAACTTAGTAGTGAGCAGACTACGGAATTTCTATACCAATCACAAGAATGTCATCCGTTTGCGTATTTCTTCCTTTCCAATTTTGCCACTCATCAATGAGTATTTTCTTAAATTCTTGCATAGGTACAAACCTATGGTTGAGTAAAAATTCTCTAAACTGCTTGATAGAATATCTTTTTTTGTCTTCGGCATCAAACTGGTCTGTATAGCCATCAGTAAACAAATATACTCTATCCCCTGACTGCGCTTGAATAGTATGCTGCTCATAAGTTGGTTCAACTACATTCATTTCCCCACCAATAGAATAAGAAGAACCTTTTATCTCCTGTAACCCATCTTTAGAAACAAGTATTAAAGGTCTTTTTGCACCTGCAAAGTGAATTTTTTTGTCTAATAAATCATATCGTATAATAGCGACATCCATACCATCACGAATAGTTTGTTCAGAATAAGCTTCTGAATAGGAGAGAATTTTGCCTAATTTTTTATGTAGTTGCAGTAAAATTTGCGCAGGTTCATAAATATCTTCCTGATTGACAATTTGATTAAGCAGTGTGTGCCCAATGACTGACATAAATGCGCCGGGTACACCATGACCTGTACAATCGGCTACAGCTATGAACGCATAATGATAGCGTGTTGTATACCAATAAAAATCTCCACTTAAAATGTCTTTAGGTTCGTAGAATATACAGTATTTTGAGCAGGTTTTTTGAATTTGTTCGTCATTAGGAAGGAGATTTTCTTGTATCCTACGAGCATAACGTATGCTATCTAAAATATCTTTGTTTTGTCTTTCAATAATTTCTTTTTGAGCTACTACTTCTTGAGTTCGTTCTTTTACACGTTTTTCAAGATTATTGTAGAGCTGAACATTGTCCAAAGTTATACTTACTTGAGAAACTAGTAGGTCTAGTGCTTCTAAAATTTTTGGGGTAAAGTGTTTGTTTTGGTTATGCTCTAAGTACAGTACTGAAAGTACTTTTCCTTGTTTGATTAAGGGAACTACTACAAAAGACTTTATTTTATTTTTCTGTATGTATAGGTTAGTACTAAATACAGAATCCTCACCATCGTAGATTATAGTTTTTTTCTCGTTATAGCAGTGTTCAATGATAGAGAAAAGTGTTTGATTGCTTTTTTCATTTTCAATGATGTATTCTGAGTCAAATGGATACAAATTCACTTGCTTATCCTTCCGATAGCAATCTGCTCTGCACCACAATTTTTCGTTTCTTTTTGTAAAAATGATTCCTTTTTGAGCTTTGGAATTTTCTACTACAAGGTACAAGAATTTTTTGATTAGTTCATTGAGATTAACTTCTTTGGAAAGTTCTTGAGATGCAAGGTTGAGGTTTTTTAGAAGGGTGTTGTACTCTTTGAGTTCAGCTTTTTGCATGTAGCTTTTGGCGGCTTCCTCAATAGTAAGTAAGAAGTCGGTTTTTTCCCAAGGTTTAGGGATGTATCTGTAAAGGTGTGCATGATTTATGACATTACTGATAGCTTCTAAATTACCTTGTCCTGTGAGTAAAATTTTAAGAGCATCTGGGACTATTTTATGCGCACTGATGATAAATTCATCTCCTTTCATACTAGGCATAAGGTGGTCTGAAATAATGATAGCAATGTCTTGTTTTTGCGCCGTACAGTCCTCTATAATTTCTAACCCTTCTTTACCACTTTCAGCTATTTCAAAACTAAAAATGTGTGAAAAGTGGTTCTCCAATTGTTCTAGCAAACTATCTAGTACAATTTTTTCATCGTCTACGCAGAGAATAATAGGTTTTCTTGGCATAACAATAAGCGTTTAGTGTTTTTATATTATGAAATACTTTTACAAATATACTACATGCAATTATACAAATTAAACTTTTAACTTTATACGTGTTCTTTCAGAAGTAGTTTAGATACATGAAGGAGGTAACCGAAAACCTGATTATAGTATCAATTGTTTGATTATCAGGTAATTATTCAAAAAAATTGTAATGGTTTTCAAAAAAAATTTGGTAAATACAACGTTAGTGTTGTATACTTGCATAAAAATACAAAACATCCGAAATTTATTTGTTTCATTATGAGTACAAACAAGAAGGAGAAAAAAGAGAGCAGCCCACTCAAAAGCAAGTTTGCTGCCATTGTAATTCCTGTATGCTTAATTGTAAGTATACTAACGTACAAGTACGTTTTAGGTGCCCCTTCTAACTTTAAGGGTGGCAACCCTGAAAATATGCCTTTGCCTGGCAACTATCTAGGCATGATGTATAAGGGCGGATTTATTGTGCCTATTTTAATGTGCTTAGTACTGTTGGTAATTGTGTTTTCGATTGAAAGAATGATTACTATCAACCGTGCCACAGGAAAGGGACGCCTTGAAAACTTTGTACGTAAAATTCGCGCGCACTTAAATGCAGGCAATATTGATGCGGCTATTAGAGAGTGCGACTTGCAAAAAGGTTCTGTGGCTAATGTTGTCCGTGCAGGACTTGAAAAATACAAAGCTATGGAAAAAGAACCTGAAATGGAATTAGAACAAAAAACTCTAGCTATTCAAAAAGAGATTGAGGAAGCTACCACACTAGAAATGCCTGCGTTAGAGAAAAATCTACCTATCTTGGCGACTATTGCTTCTATATCCACATTGATTGGACTATTGGGAACAGTACTAGGTATGATTAGGGCATTCGCCGCTTTAGGTGAATCAGGTGCATCTGCTGCAGATGCTTTGGCAGTCGGTATATCAGAAGCTTTGATTAACACTGCTACAGGTATTACTGCTTCTGCACTGGCTATCATTTTCTATAACTACTTCACAGGTCGTATTGATAAATTAACTTACAGCATAGACGAAAGCGGATTTAGCATCGTGCAAAGCTTTGCTGCTTCCCATTCAAGTAAACAAAGTGCCTGAAATCTATGGGTAAAGTAAAAGTTCCTCGCAAAAGTACAAACATAGATATGACAGCCATGTGCGACGTGGCTTTCCTACTCCTAACCTTCTTTATTTTAACTGCTAAATTCAAGCCTAATGAACCTATTATCGTGGATACACCTGCTTCGGTAGCCGATAAAAAATTACCCGAAGACAAAGTAATAACTATATCCGTAGATAGAAAAGGCAGAATATTTTTCGGAGTAGATAATATCCAAGTTAGGCGTAAAATTCTAGACCGAGTAGCTAAACAAAAAAATCTTACTCTTACTTCCGAGCAGCGCAAAAAGTTTGAAAACATGGCAAGCTTTGGAGTCCCTATGGCGGAACTACCTAGACTTTTAAGCTTGGATTTTAGCCAACATGCTGATCCTAACGTACAAAAAGGTATCCCGATAGATACTACCAACAAGTATCAACGTTCTGAGCTTACTGACTGGATACAGTATGCACGACTGGCCTACAAGGAAGTAACAGGAAGTGCACCTTTTATAGCTATTAAAGCGGATTATGATGTTAATTACCCCGTAGTGCAGGATATAATCAATACTTTGCAAAGTCCGCGAGTAAAAATCAATAAGTTTAATTTAGTAACCAGCTTAGAGAAAAAACCTGAAAAATAGAAAAATTAGTCTATGGCAGAAATTGACACCAGTAGTAGCGGTGGTGGTAAGAAAAAAGGCGGTAAGATACGTGCTAAAAAAATGTCCACTCGTGTAGATTTTACACCAATGGTGGACCTTGCCTTCCTGCTTATTACATTCTTTATGCTCACCACCACTTTGAGCAAACCTCAGTCTATGGAACTGAACATGCCTGAAAAAGATGTTACCAAAGAAGAGCAACAAAAAATAAATGATGAGCAAGCAGTTACTATTATGCTTGCTAAGGACGATAAAATATACTACTACGAAGGTATGCCCCCAAAAGATGGTGAAGCACCGCCTAGTATCATAGAAACTAGTTTTGACCCTAACAAAGGCATTAGGCAATACCTTCTCAAAAGGAATGCACGAGTACTAAATGAAATAAAACCCCTGCGGGCTAAATTGCAAAGCGGGCAAATTAACGAAGAACAATATCGAAAAGCCGTGGCAGAAATAAAGAAAAATGACACAAAAGGAATCGTAGTTCTTATTAAGCCTCACAAGCTTTCAAAATATAAAAATATGGTAGATATTTTAGATGAAATGGCTATTTGTGATATTCCCCGCTACGCAATTGTAGATTTAGCACCTGCTGAACAACTCATTTTAGATGAATATGCCAAAAGATAGTTTTATGATATAGAAGCTAAAAATAGGTACAACTCTCTTATCTTTTTTGGATGTCCTTCTATATATAAAAAGGCGAGGTAACTCAGTTTTGTGCTTAATTGTTCATTCTAATCAAGTATTTGACTTATTTGATTTTCTAACATGAAAACTGTAGTAATCACAGGCTTAGGTGTTGTTTCCCCTATTGGAAACAGTGTATCCGATTTTTTGGAAAATCTTAAAAAAGGTACAAACGGTGTAGGTCTTATTACCAAATTTGATGCATCTTGTCATAAAACTCAATTTGCCTGTGAAGTGAAAAATTTCGATCCTCAAGCTCGAATAGATAAAAAAGACCTACGCAAAATGGATTTATACACACAGTATGCCCTGTATGCTTGTGCTGAAGCTGTGGAACAAGCTCGGTTAGAGCAGAGTTCGAAAATAGATAAAAGTAACATAGGTGTAATATGGGGCAGCGCTAACGGAGGTGTTTCTACTTATGATCAGGAACTGATAGAGTTTGCCAGAGATTTACAAAATCCAAGATTCAGCCCGTTTTTTATTCCAAAAATGCTAATTAACATGGCTTCGGGTTGGATATCTATGCGCTATGGTTTTGGGGGAATAGTGTATAATACCGTATCTGCGTGTGCGTCAGGTAACACAGCAATTATTGAAGCGGCTAACCAAATTCGTTATGGCAAGGCAAAAGTGATGATTGCAGGGGCTTCCGAAGCGCCTATCACACCTTCCCATATAGCAGGTTTTAACGCCCTAAAAGCACTTTCAACTCAAAATCAAAATTTTCAAACCGCATCGCGACCTCTGGATAAAGACCGTAATGGTTTTGTTATGGGAGAAGGTGCAGCTTGTTTCGTACTTGAAGAATATGAACATGCTATTTCGCGTGGAGTGCCTATTCTTGCAGAATTTGCAGGAGGAGCTATGACCGCAGATGCTTATCATATCACTGCTACACACCCCGAGGGAATAGGTGCAATACGCTGCATGCAAAATGCTCTACTAGATGCTAAAATACAACCTGAAAAAATAGATTACTTGAACCTTCATGCTACTTCTACTCCATTAGGCGATAATAGCGAAGTAATTGCCATAAAAAAGGTATTTGGAAGCCATGTTAACAAGCTATATGTTAGTGCTACTAAATCTATGACAGGGCACTTGTTAGGTGCAGCAGGGGCTTTAGAAACCCTAATTTGCGTTTTAGCGGTTCAACATGGATTTATTCCACCTACAATTAACACACAAGAAGTGGGTCAGGATACATATTTGCCTAATATTGTGTTAGGTACAGCCCTTCATAGACCTATACGTTATGCTATGAGCAATAACTTCGGCTTTGGCGGACATAATGCCACTTTAATTGTCAAAAAATACTGAAGACTATTTGCTTCCCTTTTTGGCAATTATATTACCTATCATAAAAATTAAAAAACCTATACCTAAGTATGGTAGCAGGTTCGCATCGTTATAAAAAAACAGACTGTCTACCAATCCGATTCCACATACTGCGAAACCCACTGCCATGATGATCTTACCCACAATTTGAAGCATAATACAAAAGTAAAAAAATTGGGCTAATATGTGCCCATATTAACCCAAAATCCTTATTTAATCCTCATATATCTCTAACCAATTTTGAGGTAGAGATACTATCATATAGCGCTCATCGCGGTTAAGCTCTACAATAAATTCATCTACTGCGGGAATTAAAACTTCTTTACCTTGGTGATTAACTGCGATGATAGGATGAGCTGCCGTTTCGTAAAATAACTCAATTTTACCGATGCTCCCTAGCACTACGTCCCTGACCTCAAACCCTATAACTTCGTGAAAGTAAAAGCTTTTGCCCTCCAGTTTAGGTAAAAAATCCATACTAACCCATACTTCTGCGCCTCTCCATTCCTCTGCGGCGTTTCGGTTTGAGATTTGTTTTAGACTAACCAGCATCTCATCAGGCGGGGTGTAGGAAACACTTTGTACCTCAAAATGTTGAACTTTATGTTTGAGTTTGAGAGTAAGGTGTTTAAGTTTTCGATATTTTTCAGGAAAGTCAGTTTCTACTTTGAGTTTTAGGACACCTTTTATACCATGAGGACGAGCTACGTAGCCAAGCAAATAGTAACCTTCCATTATGAGGCTACATCGTTATTTTGAGCGTCTTGATTATTTTCAGAGGAAGCAGCTTGGTACTTAGCTTGTATTTTTGCTTCTTTTTCAGAGCGTTGAGCTTTCTCTTGAGCTAAACGCAGTGTTCTCTTTTCCTCTTTTTTAGCTTGAGCTTTTTCAATTTGTGCTTGGATTTTTGCTTGCTTAGCGGCTAACCATTTTTGATATTCTGCTTCAATTTCTGCTTCGCTTTTACCCCAACGATACAAATGCATCCTGAGTAGTACCCCTTTGTATGAAAGTATCCTGCGAACAGTGTCCGTAGGTATAGCGCCTTGTTTAAGCCAATGAAGCGCACGAGCATCATCTAACTCAATTGTTGCAGGTATAGTAGTAGGGTCGTATGAACCAATCCGCTCAATAAACTTACCATCTCTTGGTGCGCGAGAATCAGCTACAACAATGTGATAGTAAGGTTTTTTCTTTCTACCTTGTCTTCTTAATCTAATTTTAACAGCCATGTTTTACTTAACTCCGATAAATGGACTGCAAAGCTACACAAAAAAAATAAGATGTCAAACAATAAAGTCTACTTTACTCCTTAACTTTGTGAAAAACGAATAAAAAGTCTATCTTTGGGCAATGAAGTACTTGCTAATTTTATGGCTATGTGTGTCTTACATAATTATGCAAGGGCAAGTAGTCCCTAACTCGATGACATTTATGGATACCCATATCACATTTACACACAGTGGCAAAGCAGAAGTGCAAAAATTTGTTAATATGCTTACACACTACAAAAAAAGTGTAGAGAATATCGTTCACCTATGTACAATGCACTTTCCTATTTTAGAAAAAGTATTGCAACAAGAAAATGTACCTGATGATTTTAAGTATGTTTGCCTTCAAGAAAGTAAGTTCAATCCGAATGCGGTATCTCCCTCACAAGCAGTAGGATACTGGCAGATGAAGCTTTCCACAGCAAAAGCGGTAGGATTAACTGTAGATGAGCAAGTAGACGAACGTAAGCATCTTATTCTTTCTACTCAAGCCGCATGCCGATACATCAAAACAGGGTATGACATTTTTCATAATTGGATAGGGGCGCTGTTAGCATATAACCAAGGTGGAGGGGGAGCAAAAAAAATATTCCCTCAAAAATTTTACAACAAAAATGAGTTTGTAGTAGATGGACAAACCCCTGCCTATATTATTCATGCCCTTGCGTACAAAATAGCTTTTGCCCAAAGAATTAGACTCTCAACCCCTGAAAAAGTTTTAGTACTCTTCAAGCCTAAAGAAAGTAATTCTTGGCAAGACTTAGCCAAATATCACAAAGTAGAAGTAGAAGAGCTCAAAAAATACAACGCTTTTGTTAAGGAAGGGCACTTTCTCAAAAACTATGTGTACCTTATCCCAAAAAAGACGTCAAATGCTAAAATTGATGAAAATTTAATTGTCAATACCCTACCTCCCACGCCTAATGACCCTGCTATTTTAGATAATCCCGATTTAATTGTTATCAAAGATGAAAAAACAGCGCAGGAAGTTCGCAAACAGAAGCATGTTTTTAAAGTCAATAAGGTAAGAAACAAACAAGAAATTAAAGTAGGTGATACCGTTTTAGTAAATAAGTTCAAACCTATCAAGCCCAATTATCATGTAGTAAGAAATGGTGATACGCTTTCTGAAATTGCAGAAAAGTACGGTGTTTCTGTGGCAGCCTTAAAAAAGTGCAACCCTGGGCTGACCGAAGACATTAGAATAGGACAAAAAATCCGAATCCCATAGAGTTAGTTTTTGTCTTTGAATTTTTTCATAGTAGCGAGAAAACTTTCAGGATCCTGCGCGCCCACTTGGCTGCCTACTAACTTACCTTCTGAATTGAAAAACAAAATGGTAGGATAAGCCTGTACTTGGTACTCTTGTACAATTTTTGGACCTTCACCCCTTTCGCCATCTAACTTATAGGGGATAAAATTTTTATTTGCGTATTCCGCTACTTGCGGATGAGTGAAAGTATGTTTTGACATCCATTTGCAAGGACCGCACCATACTGCATATACATCTACAAAAAATGGCTTTTTTTCTGCTTTTGCTTTGGCAAGTAAGTCATTCCACGTGCCTTTGAAAAATTGTACTCCTGCTTCTTGAGCATAAATAGTTTTCAAAGATAAAGAGAGGATAAAAACTATTATTCCAACTCTGAATAAGGTTCTCATACAGATTGACAAAATTACCAAAAATATGCCAAATGGATAGGATAAAAATAAAAAATTATTCGGTACAAATTTGCGTAAAGTTACGTTGCTTCTACTTCTGTTGTATGAAGGTTAGATTTTAGATTCTTTTTTGGGCGTGCCCTTGCCCACACTTCGCTTGCGCTTGTGTGGGCAAGGTCGGCGTGCTACGGGCTACGCTATCG
>JANWVW010000113.1 GCA_025056095.1 Bacteroidia bacterium | reverse complement strand
CTTTCTTCCTCTAATCGTGGAATAAAAGAGGTTTTATCTACAAAAACGTAGTTTTCTTTGGAAAGTATCTCAAAATTACTGATGCCGTAAGGGAATTTTATCTTGTTCATGTTTCAAAACTACGAAAAAAGAGTAGCTTGCTTTCTTCTTAACTCTGTGTTTTTTGAACCTCACAAGCCCTTGTATAAATTTGACTGCTGTACGAAGACATTTATATCTTTGTGGGCGTTTCAGGGAAGTGTAGTTAACTTGCGAAGAGAAAAAACAAGTTAAAATAAATGGTAGATGTAGTTATTCCCACTTATGACAATTATGTTGAGTTAAAAGAATGTTTAATTAGTTTATCGCGTCAAACGGTACTTGACTTTCAAGTATGGATTGCGGTAGATGGCTCTCAAGACCAAACTTTATTTGAAATACCCAAGCTGCTTACTTCACTGCCTTATAGAGCGTGTATTTTGCAGCATAAAGATGAAAAAAATCACGGGCGTGCTGCGACGCGCAACCTTGCCCTACCTTACATAAGTAGAGAGTATGTATGGTTTTTAGACTCTGACATGTGCCCTGATACAAATTGCTTAGCTGCACATTTAAGTTTGCTCAAACTACATGGCAAAAATGCTATATCCATAGGGGCGATTGAGTACACAAACGCCCACAAAAACATTTGGGCAAAGTACTTATCTACGCGCGGACATGCTAAATACACTCATAACCAACTTTTACCTTGGAACTATTTTATTACCGCTAATTCAATTCTGCCTTCTAAATTTTTTGTAGAACTTAATGGCTTTGACGAAAACATAAACAAATATGGCGGCGAGGATATGGAGTTATCCTACCGAATATACAAAAAATTTGCTGCAAAGTTGTACAAAAATGATTTAGCTCTATGCCGAACTGTGCAAGAGAAAAGCTTATCTACTGCCTTGCAACAACTAGAAGAGTACGGGCGTTATGGTTTGTCTTACATTTATCAAAAGCACTTGGATATGCCCAAAGTGTATCATATTGGTAAACTATCTGGAAATGCCCTTAAAAGAAAGGTATATTGCTTTTTGACGTGCTCTTTTGGTAGATTTTTAGCTAAGCAGTTGGTCAAATACTTGCCTTTCAGGTGGAGTAAGTTTTTTATCAACTATTTGGTTATCAGTGCGATATTTAGAGGATATAGCTGTAAAAAGTAGTAGATAGAGGTGAGTACTGTTGAATTTTGATGGTTTTTAGTTTGAAATATTTGCTGGGTTTGTTGTGTGCCCCACGCCGTTTAGCCTGTACGTTTTTTAGATTGTTTAGTATTGATTTTGAATGAGTTACAAGGTTAAGAAATTTGTTTTTAATACAGTTTCTTTTTTGGAGATTTCCCTTGCTGACGCAAGGGTCGGAGTATTCCGCACGTAGTTCGCAGCATGCCGCCCTTGTAGGCATCAGCACAGCGAAACACCTACAAGGATACGCCAAAAAAATACATTCAGCAAAAATTTATTAAATAGATACAGTAGCCCTCTTTCTGAAAATAAGATTACCTGCTTGAACAAAAGACTGATGATTAAGCGGAAACTCTAAAAAGACATGTAAAAAGCTTAATGCATACAAAGCTTGTAGTCCAATATTGTAGTCAATTCCGTAAGTAATTAAAGCAATTATCCAAATACCAATTACAGCCATGAGATGCTTTTTAGGTACCTTATGCCACTTAATAACTGAAGTTTTAGAAAACCAGTTTAAGTAATGGTACGTGTAAGCGAAAGATACAAATCTCGAAATTGCAATACTATAAGGCGAGGAGTATACTTCGGGTATAGTTTTTATTTCTGCTAATCCCAATATGCGGGAAAGTTCTATATTTATCATGTAAAAACCTTGATAGCTATTTTTCACGTACTCACTGGCATGATAGCTTATGTCAGGAATGAACACAAAAAAACTTGCGCCACAGCCTAAAAATACAATCAAAGATGCTATGCCTGTGATACTTTTAGATTTCAAAGCACCTACCAGGATAAACATTCCTGTAAAGACAAATACATGAATAAGCGTAGGTAAGAATAAACCAAATAACCGAATAAAGTTATGAGGTTGAGGTATTTTGTGGTCAATTAGCAGAAGTAAAAAACAAGCAGCCAAAATAAACAAGAAACGATGAAGCATCTTGCTGAACATAGCAAAAGCAAATCCTAACATAAAAGCTAAATAAACTACACTAGAAGCCCACATCATGTGTTGGCGGGGTGTATCAAAACGAGAATGATAGCTTAGAAAGTAAATCAAAAGTGCTAACGCGCCGAGAATTAAAAAATCATATCGGGCTTTTGAAAAGTATTCTCTTCTATGTAACCATATTATTTCTGTTAGATAATGTAAAGGTCCCAAAACAGCATACGAAAACAGAAATAGCTCAAACGGCAAAAAATAAGCTAAAACGCATGAAAAAAGCATCAAGCCTATATTAAGCAAGTCTACCTTATGTGTGCTGTTCATACTTCAAAGATAGCAAAAAATAAGGTTTAAGAATAGGAGTAAAGCCTGTAAATGGAATTTTAATACAAAAGTGCTTAAAGTTGTTAATAGGGCTTTAAAAGTCTATACATGCAGCTACATTATTTTTCTTTTAGATGTTGAATTAGCTCTTGGTAAGTTTGTTCTAAATTTAAGTAAACAGGCTGTTTGTAGTGTGCTTGGGCATAATATTTTACTCTTTGGGACAAGAGTTTTTTTATAGTTTGTAGGGGTTCTTGTGTATTGAGTAAAGGTCTGTTTTTCCAAGCAGAACTGTTTTGAATTTGGTACTCAAAGAATGATAATGGAGCTTCTAAATAGATGCAGTAAGTGTGTTTGAGTAGTGTTTGCATATTGTCATAAAAACAAGGTAAACCTCCCCCACAGGATAAAATGAAGTCTTTATTTGCGTACTGCAAAAGAATTTGCTTCAAAATTTCTCTTTCCATGCGTCTAAAACCTAATTCACCTTGTGAGCTAAACAAATTCGGTATCGAAGTTTTGTAGATATTTTCAATATAATTGTCTGTATCAATATGAGTAAAGCCAAAATAGTGGGCTATTTTTTGGGCAAGAGTAGTTTTTCCAACCATAGTCATTCCGACTAATGAGATTTTCATGTTAGTATAAGGTTTTATTAGGCTTATTTTTCCATAGAAGAAAGACTTTTTTAGCTTCTGGGACTAAAATTTGATACATTGGGATGGTTCTTCTTTCTATGGGAACAGCCAGTTCTTGATAAATAAATTCATCATCAAAGCCAATTTCTGCGGCGTCTTTACGAGTATTTGCAAAATATACTGCCTTAGGTCTTGCCCAATAAATTGCTCCCATGCACATGGGGCAAGGTTCACAGGATGTAAATAAGATACAATCATTAAGTTGAAAAGAATTCAAATTTTGACATGCTTTACGGATAGCTACAATTTCGGCATGAGCTGTGGGGTCATTAGTAGCAATTACTTGGTTGTATCCCTCTGCAATAATTTGGTTATTCTTGACAATAATTGCACCGAAAGGACCACCTTGCCCATTTTCCATTCCAATACGAGAAAGTTCTATTGCACGGCGCATGAAAAAATTGAGCTGTTCCGTATTCATTATTTAATGTTTCTGCAAAGATAAAACTTTGGGATGAGCAAGATAAGGCAAAAGTACAGGTTGATAATAAAAGTATTCTTTAGTCTCTGGGTCAATTTCCAATAGTTTTTCCATAGTACGAACAGCTTCTTTTTTCATATTTAGCCGAGTATAACATATCAGCATGCCGTACAAGCCTTCTATTTCATAATCTTTTGCTTGTATTACATTTTCATAGACTTGTAAAGCAATCTTGTAATCCTCAAGCTCACGTAGAGATACAGCTAAACTTAAAACCATATCTTTGTCATCCTTGTAATCGGTCAGGATAGATTGTTTGTTTTTACAAATTTGTTCGTAATACTGTTTTAATGCTTCTTTAAGCTTGACATTTTTGTGCAAGTATTTGTATAACTCTTTACTCTCAAAATAAGGAATGATACTATAAGGGTTGAGTTCTAGCGCGTCTTCTACAGCTGAAAGAAAAAAACTTTCGTCTATTTGATATTTTTTATCTCGTATAGATTCTATAATACCCCAATAAGCATCTATGAAATCGGGGGCAATATCTATGCTTTTTTTGTACCACTCAATAGCTTCATCATATTTTCGCATTTCAAAATAAACATTCCCAATTCGGTGGGGAATGAACTTATCATTTTTATCTAATTCGTAAGCTGTTTTTAGTTTTTCAAGTGCTTCATTGTATTTTTTTTGTGCTTGAAGGATTGTTCCCCAATTAAGGTGGGGAGCAATATATTTTGGATTTATTTTAATAGCTTCTTTGTACTTTTGAATGGCAGCTTCATAGTTTGGACCTTTCCGAGATAGTTGTAAAATCACTCCCCAATTGGTATAAGCATAAGCAAATTTTTTATCCAAAGTGATAGCTTTTTTACAGTATTCTATAGCTGAGTCCTCATTTCCTTTCATGAATTCTGCTCTACCTAAAATAAGGTATGCCCATTTATCATCAGACTGAGGTTCATGAGTTAAGCAATACCTACTAATTTCAATTGCTTGGTCGTAATCTTTTTTTTGCATGCAGTAAGCTGCCAATAGATAAGGTTCGGTTTGCTTGAGAATAGTAATAGCTGCAAAATCTATTAGCTTATCTACTGTATTGCTATCGGTAGGTATGCTTTTTCTAAAACTTTTACCCATGATATTTATAATTAGGGTTGTTTTTTTACCATATTGTATTACACTTCCTGAAACAGTTTTTGGGGTTTTTCCCAAAGCACTTTTGACTTGTTCATAAACTCCACTGATAGAAAAACCACTTCCTACCACAGGTAAACGTATTTGTATAGGTTTTGCTGCGCGCTGTTTGCTAAAGGCTTGGGTTTCTTTTGAGGTATTAGCGAATTCCTTGATTTCGTTGATTTTATCTATGATAGTACTAGATAGCACTGTGCCTTCTACTCCTTGCTTTTTAAGTTCATCATAGACTAAGAAAGGTTCTATGACCAACTCTTGTTTTTGATATTCTTTGATAAAACCAACGACTACTGCTATCGATAGAACTCCTATCAGGACTCTCAAAACAATTTTGTATGCAGCTTCTATTTTTTGGTATACGGTTACAATTTCAAATTCTTTTTTCTTATGCTCTTTGGCTATGTCTTTATAGGTACGGGTAATTTTTTCAAGTGCCGATGGGGGTTCATTGAGATTTCCTTTCCAGATTTGCCACCATTTTTTATTTAAGAGAGTCATCTCTAATTGATATACGCAAAACTATAAAAAATTACTTTACTCAAAAGAACCAACCTTTTTGGTTAAATTTAAAAAGGCAGTGATACAAATTAACATACACAAAGTATAGACTAAAAGCTTTTCGTATTGTTGAAGAATCAAAGCTCCTGTGGCAAATAGACCACTGTAAATCATAACAATACTAAGTAAAACGGTTATAGCATTTCGTAAAAAAAATGCTCTATTTACAGGTTTTTTTGAAAAAGGTTGCCACCATCCCTCGGGTTGAATGGAGTTGTAAAAGTTTTGTAAAGTTTGCACATCTGTTGAAGGTAGAAAATAGGTAGCCAGTAAAGTAAAAAATACTGTACCAAAAGTTACAATTAAAAATGTAGTTGAGGATTCTAAGCTAGGTTTCAAAAGAAAAATTGTAGAGTATATGATAAATGGACTTATTGTAGCTACTATTTCGCTCCAAGCGGATATGCGCCACCAATACCAGCGAGCTATCAATACAAATCCCAATCCTGCACTTGAATGAAGTAAAAATTCCCATGCCTGTTTCACGCTATCAATCAGTAGAGTGGCTATTAAACCTGCCAACATTACTCCAAATGTGCCAATGCGAGATATCCATACTAACTGCTTTTCTTGCGAACTTACTTTTATCCATGTGGCATAAATATCATTTATCCAGTATGAAGCACCCCAATTAAGTTGTGTGGCAATTGTACTCATATAAGCAGCGAAAAAAGCAACTAATAGTAGTCCCCTTAAACCATTTGGCAAAAAATCACGCATAGCGTACACATAGCCGAATTTTACTTGTTCATCTTTCAAATCAGGATAGAGAATCAAAGCACACAAACCTACTATAATCCAAGCCCAAGGACGAACTCCGTAATGTAATACTTGAAATAAGAAAGTTGCCCAAAAAGCATCCTTTGGACTTTTACAAGCTAACATGCGCTGGGCTACATAACCTCCCCCGCCTGGTTCTGCACCTGGATACCAACTTGCCCACCACTGCACTGCAACATAAGTTAAAAACGTACCCACACTAATAGACATAGTTTTACCTACATTTTGCAAAGAAAAATTCGGCAAAAAATTAAGCGTTTCTGGAGCAAGTTTACTTTTTAGACCTTCTATTCCGCCTATTTTTTCATGATTAACTACCATTACTGCTAAGACAATACACCCTATCATTGCAATAACAAATTGAATTGCATCGGTTACAGTTACACCCCAAAGACCTGATAAAGAAGCATAAAAAGCCGTAAAAAGCATGCAAAGAAAAGTAAACCCAAGAGCCTCAAGATAAGAAAATTTAAAAAATACTTGCAGAATAGTTATCAATGCTAGATTAACCCAGCCTATAATAACAGCATTCATGAATACTCCTATGTATATAGCTCTGAACATTCGTAACACTTGTGCTGCGGTACCTGAGTACCGAATTTGAATTAAACTAATATCAGTCATTACGTTAGCTTTTTGCCAAAGTTTAGCAAAGAAAAAGGTAGTTATCATTCCTCCGATAAGTGCATTCCACCATAGCCAATTTCCTGATATACCGTTATGATAGACAATTTCAGCTACAGCTAAAGGTGTGTCTGCGGCAAATGTAGTAGCTACCATGGATGTACCTGCTAACCACCAAGGCAAATTCCGACCTGATAGAAAGTATTCCTTTATATTTTTGCTGGCTTTATGACTATACCACAGACTTATAGCTACCGAGAGGATTAAATAAAGTAAAATGATAGATATGTCTAACACCGATAACATAAATTTAGTTGGTTAAATACGATTCAATAGCACTTTTCACCTTGTCAATCTCTAATTGAGTTTGTAGATTACCTTTATATGCCACAGATACTTCACCCCGCTCTTCAGAAATGACTACTATCACGCTATCATATTCATTAGATAGAGAGAGGGCTGCTCTGTGTCTTGTTCCATAGCCTTGGGGAAGTTGTAAAGTTGTATCCATAGGTAAAATGCATCTTGCTGCTTGAATTTTTCCATTGGCGATAATTACTGCACCATCGTGCATAGGGCTATTTTTTTGAAAAATCGTCAGTAAAATTCGGCTGTTAATTTCAGCCTCTATGATATCCCCTTTTTTGGCAATCTCCTCCAACGAGTCTCGTTTTTGAAATACAATCAATGCTCCCGTATGAGTAGCAGACATTATTTTTATTGCTGTTACAATCTCTTCCAAGTGGATACTTTCAGGATCAAATCGTCTTTTTCTCAAGCTCTCTATTAAAGATATTTGGCTGTAACTTAGCATAAACTTGCGTATTTCAGGTTGAAAGATAATAATTACAATCACAAAACCAATTTGAGCTAAACGGTCTAAAATATGCATCAGCAAGTCCATTTGAAAAATATGTACAACTTCGTAAATCAAGAAAAAGAAAAATAAGATTACTAATAGCAAATTTGCCATTTGGGTTTTAAGAGACCTATACACATAGTACAATATAATAGCTACTAAAAGGATATCTAGTATGTCCGCCCAAGTAATCTTGAAAAAACCTACTTCCATTGTAAAGGTAAAGATATCTAAAATAATTTGTTTGCTAGTTTTTTCTTTTGGGACCTACAAAGTTAGCTAGCCCTAAAATATCAGAGTAAACCAAAAGTAACTCATATTTAGATAATTTTTTTATCTCTTGAACTAAATGTTATCTTTATTTTTTATTGACATTAAGACTTGTAGTATTTATCTTTGCACAAAGTAAATTTGAAGTATGTCAGGAATAGCAAGTGCTCTAGCTAATCCATCTACGTGCATGTTGCTTATCGGTAAACTTTGTATAGCCGTTTATACTGATATTACCTTCTGCATAAAACAAGTCAATGAAGCTTTTACGAAGCATACAGGTTTAGATAGAGAGCAAGTTTTAGACAAAAATTTATTTGACTTTTTCAGTTTGTATAATAATGAAAATACAATAGATGAATTTCTTGCTGACCTATCAAGCCAAAATATAGCTCATGCTGTTTTGAAATTAAAATTTGAAGATGATGTTAAATGGGTTGATTTATATGGCACTGCGGATAGAGATTATAGAAATCAAATAAATGGTTTTTTAATTGCAGGTACAGTAATAGATGCACACAAAAAACTTGAGCAGTTGGAGCAAAATGAGCTTATCAAAAATTACCAAAGAGACTTAGATATAGCTCAAAGTTACATTCAAGGTTTACTACCCAGCCCAGAGCTATTTAAGCGTGTAAATCCAAATGCTTTACTAATTTATATGCCTATGCGGGGTATTGGAGGAGATTGGTACTGGTTCAAGATTGAAAAAAATAGAACTCACTTTCTTATGGGCGATGTTATGGGGCATGGGGTAAATGCAGGTATTGTAAGCACACTTGTAGCGTCGGCACTGAGTCACTTTAAAGATTGGCATCAAATAGCTAGACCTACTGACCTAGTACAGCTTGTCCACAAAAGTGTCTATCCTATAATCAAATATAATCCTAGCATAACAGAAGACTTTTCTATGGATATAGTAACGGCAATATTCTACCCAGAAACCCGAGAACTTTTATACACTTCTGGTAATTTTTCTATTTTAGCCCAAAGGGGAAATACTTTCTTAGAC
>JANWVW010000112.1 GCA_025056095.1 Bacteroidia bacterium | reverse complement strand
GCGTTAGCGAAGCACCGAAGCGAAGCGCAGTGCGGAATGCCCCGACCCTTGCGCAGCAAGGGGCACGCCCAAAAAATCAAAAAAAGAAATTATAAAGTAGCTTATTCTAATTTGCTTTGACTTTATTTTTTTCCAAATCAAAAAGGTCGTTGAGTACGTCTATGAGAGTTTCCGCCTGACCACGTTGGCACGAAGCTTTGAGCTGTAAAACAGGTAACTTGATTATCTTCTGTATAATAGACTTGCTTAGCTCTTCCATGCGTTCAATTTCTTCTTTTGAGACATTCTTTGCATATCTTTTAAGCTCTTCTTGGCGAATCTGCTCTAATGCATCTTTCATTTTTTGGATAACAGGAGAGAATTCTAATTCTTTAGTCCATTCATAAAACTCCTGTACCATTTCTTGAATAATTTTTTTGACCGCAGGAATGGCTTTTCTGCGATTTTCTTGAGCTTGTTTGATTTCTTGTTGTAAATCGTCAATGTTGTAAAGAGAAAGTAAGGGAATTTTAGCAATCTCTGGGTCAGCGCCTCTAGGCACAGCAATGTCAATAACAAAGTAAAGTTTGTAAGGTACTTCCTGAAAGTGCTGGAGTTGTAAAATAGGTTTTTCCCCACTGGCAGCTACAATAATTACGTCAAACTCTTTTACTTTTTGAGAAAGATACTCAAAAGGTAAGATATTAAAGCCGTGTGCCTGACTGAGTTCAGTTGCTTTTTCGAGGGTTCTGTTGCATATAGTTATATCTTTGACGCAAGTGCTTTTAAGGTTAATAGCTACTTCTCTACCTATTTCGCCCGCGCCAATTACCAAAGCTTTTGGTTCTATGATTTGAGCGGCTAAAGAATTTGCCAATTGTGCCGCAGCATAGCTCACAGATGCAGTACCTTCCTTAAAGGCAGTTTCTTGATGGATTCGTTTGTTGGCATGAAATACGGTATGCATTAGCCGATGGAGTAAAGGTCCTGTGCTTTGACATTCTACGGCAACTTTGTACGCCTCTTTAATTTGGTTAGCGATTTGAATATCCCCCAACACAGCAGAGTGCAGCCCTGCGGCTACTTCAAATAGGTACTCTACGGCTTGATAAGGGTCATGAACAATATCAAAGTACGGTGTGTATCGCTCAATGTCTTTTATTCCTTTTATATGACCTAAAAATGAAATAAAAGTTGAAGATAAGTCCTTTTCTGAATGGTAGTAAATTTCGGTTCTGTTGCAAGTGGAAAAAACTAAGCAATCTTGCAAATTTAAATAGTCCTTTTGCAACTGATACAACTTTCTGCACTCTTCTTCACTCAAATAAATCAGCTCTCTAATTTCTACGGGAGCTTTTTGATGAGATAAAGACAAGTATCTAAAATGCTCAAACATGAAAAACAGCTCTACAAAAATACTACTTTTTACACACAAAAGAACAAGTCTACAAGATTGTGTGTTTCAAATTAAGCTATTTTTGTTTTCTCATCCGAGGGACATAAAATAAAGCTATTAAAACCCCGTAGAAAGGTAGGATAGGAATCTTGTATCGGACTAGCGCCCCTAAGTTCGGCGTAGAAAAACCTACCATATATCCAAAGAGAATGATAAAAATCAAAGCAGGAAGTAAAAAGGTATCTTCAGCAAATCTTTTGAGTATATCAGAAAATTTATTTCGTCGTAACACAACAATCAGTAGATACAAAAGCAAGGTATTTTCTACGGCGGCAATAGCAATAAAAGGATTTTTAATATCAAAAGGTAGCGGTCTGAATAATCCATTAAATAAGGCTAAGTAAGCATTCGTCTTGATGGAAGTACCTCCTTGGCTACCTTTTTCACTCATATCAAATTGAGTAGCTTTAGCAGTTTCTACAACATTTTTAACCGCAAATTTTCCAAACTTTTCACTGAAGGTAGCAACAGAATAAGCCCCTATGGCAAGTCCTACAGCTGCCAGCACAGGAATAGATAATTTTCTTAGTAGGGCATTTCTTATCAGATTCCTTAAATCCAGCATGAACCACAAAACTAATGGTAGCATGAGTGCTAATAAAATATACACTTTGATATCTATGATAACCTTTGCACCTACAATAATCCACAGTATATACACCAGTTTAAATTTTCTCAAAATGAGCAAACGGTAAAATCCCGCTACTACAAAACCTACCCCACCGATGGTAATAGAGTCCTTCAAAATACCTGAACCCCAAAAACATAAGCTAGGAATAGCAAAAAACACATAAAACAAGAATTTTTTCTTTTCAGGATACCGTTCTAACATAACTTGATAAAACAGCCACATTCCAATGAAGGAAAAGAAACTAACCACACAAGCAGCAGCCATATAGCTTTTGTGAGTTAATAACTTTACATAAAAAACGTATTTGCTTGTCAAAAAAGCAGCTTCTTTGGGTTCATTCGGTAGGTATAAAGCAGGCCACACTAAGGCAGTTTTATGTTGAAAGGTATATCTCTCTAAGTCATACCATTCACTTGGGTAGCCCGAAAAAATTTCTAAGCCTATATCAGGATAGTCTATCATTATGTCGTAAAGGTCGTTAGTGGTTATGTGGTACATGTATGTATCTCCTCCGCCGTAAAAGTATTGATATATTAAGCCCACACTAACGCCTGAAACCATCTTTATGGTCAGAGCTCTAAAAAAGTACTCTCGTTCAAAAGGATTGTAATACTTGTATTTAAACCAGTCTGCGATAACGTATATCACAAATACAGTAATACCTGCATAAATCCAATCATGTGCTTTTAGGAATTGTACAAATAAAATCATGTCTTTGCACTTCCAAATATAAGTTTTTTTCAATTACATAAGCCTATTTTGTTTTGCGCAGAGGTTAAATTTTAATTTTTTTGGGCGTGCCCTTGTGGGCATTCGCTACGCTCATGCCCACAAGGTCGGCGTGCTTCGGGCTACGTGCGGAATGCCCCGACCCTTGCGCAGCAAGGGGCACGCCCAAAAAATCAAACTATTCTTAAAACATATACAAACTTTGAACTTAAAACATGAACCTTTATGTTTTTAATGTATATTTGCTCATCCGCTATGGAAGTTACCATTGACCAAAATTCAGGTTTTTGCTTTGGAGTACTCTACGCTATACAAATGGCTGAAGATGAACTAGCAGAAAAAGGTACTTTGTACTGCTTGGGAGATATCGTCCATAACAACAAGGAGATTGAACGTTTGACCGCAAAGGGTCTTAAAATTATCAACCATGAAGACTTAAAACAGCTTAAAAATACCACAGTACTCATTCGCGCCCACGGCGAACCCCCCGAAACCTACAAAATTGCCATAGAAAATAACCTCACTCTCATAGATGCTTCTTGCCCCGTTGTGTTAAAACTTCAACATAGAGTAAAAACAGCATTTGACTTAGGAACTCAAATTGTAATATACGGCGAACCAGGACATGCAGAAGTCAACGGCTTACTTGGACAAACTAAAAACCAAGCCATTGTCATAAGAAATATTCAGGAGTTAGATAAAATTGACTTTTCTCGCCCTATTACTTTATTTAGCCAAACTACCAAAAGCACAAAAGAATTTTATGAGATTGCCCAAGAAATTCAAAAAAGGCAAGCAGAGTTCAAAGCAAATGACACAATATGCAGACAAGTTTCTAATAGGGATGTTCAACTTCGTGAGTTTGCCAAAAAGTTTGATGTAATTATCTTTGTATCAGGCAAAAAAAGCTCAAATGGAAAAGTGCTGTACAAAGTATGTCAAAGTGTAAATCCAAGAAGCTACTTTATTTCTGATGTAGATGAGCTTATGCCTGAATGGTTTGAGAACTGTCAAACTGTGGGAGTTTGTGGCGCTACTTCTACACCCATGTGGCTAATGGAACAAGTAGCCGAAGCTATCCGTAACCAAACTTTTGCAGTAGCCAAAGTGTAGCTCAATAAGTTTACTTTGTTTGTTGTAGCTTAATTGTTGCTATTTTATAGCAATACTTTATTTTTGCACAGCATCATGAAAAAAGTCCATTTTATCGCTATAGGCGGTAGTGCTATGCACGGTATAGCCATTGCGCTGCATAAACTCGGTTATCACGTTACAGGTTCAGATGATGAAATTTACAATCCTGCCAAAGACAAACTTGCTCAAGAAGGTTTGTTGCCCACCGATATAGGCTGGTTTCCTGAAAAGATACATGAAGAACTAGACTTTGTTATATTAGGAATGCACGCTAAACCAGATAATCCCGAACTTTTGCGCGCCCAAGAATTAGGCTTAAAAATTTATTCCTATCCAGAATTTATTTATGAGTTTAGCCAACACAAACACAGAGTTGTAGTTGCAGGTAGCCATGGAAAAACTACTACCACAGCTATGGTCATTCACGTGCTTCATCACTGTGGCAGAAAATTTGACTATCTTATTGGGGGAGAAGTAAAAGGACTACCTTACACTTGCCGCTTATCTGAAGATAGCCATTTAATTATCATAGAAGGCGATGAATATCCTGCTAGCTGCTTAGATAAACGCCCTAAGATGCAAATTTATCAGCCGCACATATTGTGTATAACTGGCTTAGCTTGGGATCACGCAAATGTCTATCCCACCGAAGAGATCTACTTACAACAGTTTAGAGACACTGTACAAGCACAAGTCAGAGGTACTAATTTGATTCTCAACGCAGATGATAAAAAAGCTAAAAAGTTAGAAGAATTACAGGTTAAGGATAGTCATCTTATTCTGTATGAAACACCCAAATACAGAGTAAAAGACAATGTATATTACTACTTTTTAGATGACGAAGAAGTATCCACACGAGTTATTGGCAAGCACAACATGAGTAACATAGAAGCGGCTTACCGAATATGTAAAAAATTATCCGTTCCTACAGAGGATTTTATTCGGGCTATTTCTACTTTTGAAGGAGCAGGCAAACGTTTAGAAAAAATATACGATACAGGAGATATAGTAGTGTATAGGGATTTTGCTCATGCACCCTCAAAAGTCAAAGCCAGCCTTGATGCTATATATGAACTATATCATCGTACTTCATGGAGCTTTACACAAGGGCATCAAATTGTAGCTGTCTTAGAACTACATACTTTTAGCAGTTTATCTCAAAACTATTTACCTCAATATGAGGATGCACTCAAACAAGCTGACTATAAAATTGTATATGTAAGCGATACTGTGTTAGCTAAAAAAGGCGAACAAATAAGCGACATTTTTATTCAAGATGCATTCGGAGATAGAAAAATTAACGTATGTAGAAATCCCGAACAATTGACCCGAGCTTTACAAAGCATCCAAGCAAATAGAATAGCCTATCTTTTTATGTCATCAGGCACTTTTGATAGCACCGACATTCTTTCAATTATTAAAAAATAACTCTCAATGTTTGGATTTTCAGCAAAAGTATTGTAGATTTGAATGCAATTTAAGGAGTATAATTATGGCACTGAGAATATCGTCGGATTGTATATCCTGCGGAGCTTGCGAACCAGAATGCCCTAACACGGCAATTTATCCAGGCGGAGCAGAATTTGAATACTTTGGAAAAAAGTTTGAGGCTCTAGCTTCAGATATATTCTACATTGTACCCGAAAAATGTACAGAATGTGTAGGCTTTCATGAAGAGTCCCAGTGCGCAGCAGTATGCCCCGTAGATGCTTGCGTACCTGACCCTGATTTCCCCGAAGATCGCTCTCAACTGATGGCTAAAAAGGTTCATCTGCACGGTTCTTAATAAAAGTAACAAGCATCAAAACGTATCACGTTTGTTAAAAAAATTTCCGAAGCAAAAAACTTCGGAAGTTTTTTATTGTCTATTTGTCAATTAATTCTATTGGTACTATAAAAAACCTACACAGCTTGCTTATCATCTTTTGGACATTTATAAATAAGTCTTATTTTTGTTACGTGATACCCAAACTATGGAGCACAGAGCTTTTTTATTCATCTTTTTGAGTATTTCCTTGCCTATTTTAGTTCAGTCGCAAATCTCACATACTCATAGTAACAAAAAAGTACGCAGTATAAATCAATATGATTTTAGAGTAAATAGCGATGGGCAAATAGAAAAAGAAAGTAAAGCCTTATTCATGAGCAGCAAATACGATAGCTTAGGTCGGCTGGTAGAGCAAATTATATACAAACGTGATGGTATGCAGTTTTCTCGTACGGTATATGTGTATAACGATAAAGGTTTATTACAAGAGATGCTCAAATATAACGATGAAGACATTTTAGAATACCGCATGAACACTAAATACAACGATAAAAATTTGCTCATAGAAGAAATTTATTCTCGCCCAAATGGCAAATTGTGGTATAAAACTGTGCATACTTACAACGAAAAAGGTCAGCTCGTAGAAACTTCCGAAATTAAACCTGATGGAAAACCCAACTTTACTTGGAAATATAAATATGACGAACAGGGACACGAAATTGCTAAGGAGGACTATGCTGCCGATGGCTCTTTAGAATGGAAATCTATCTATAAGTACGATGCCAAAGGTAGAAATACCGAAGAAGTAAGCTACAGAGGGGATGGAAATATTCGGTTCAAGGTAGTGATTAAGTACGATGCTAAGGGAAATGAATTAGAATATGACTATTTTAGTGACGAAAGAACACTTTACTTCAAGTGGATATACAAATACAACGAATTTGGCGATGAAGTAGAAGCTACCAAAAAAGATAAAACGGATAAAATAATTGCATATAGTGAATTTGAATACGAATATGCAGACTAAGCGCTTTTATTCTTCTATTTCTCTTTTTTGCGGCTTTAAGCCCTCTTCCATCAATTTACCAATAATATAGTGTATGGTGGGAGTAATCTCATACTCTTTGCTAACAAACGCCGCTTTGATAATTCCATCTTGTCCAATAACGTAAGTAGCAGGCATAGAAACGAAAGCCGTGCCATCCGCGGTCATGTTTTTGATATCATAACCTCTTTTTTTGTATTCCTCAACTTTACTGTACTCCATGTTCTTTCCTACTTTGTACCGCAAACTTATCATGCGGTTCTTATCTGAAATAATCGGAAATTTAGTCTGCATTTTTTGACTCATTTTGATAATATTTTCCATGCTTTCTGTGGTAATGGCAATTACTGTACCTCCCATTTCATAGATTAAGCTTAAAGAGTCTTGTAAATTTCTCAATTGTGTCAAACTAGAGTTAGACCAGCTTCCATGATAAAACATAAGCACTACAGGTCCTTGTTTTAGCAAACGGTTGAGATAAACAGGCATAGCATGATTATCTACTGCCACAAATTGCGGCGCTTTATCGCCGATTTTTAGTCCTTCTACTTCTTCTTGGGCATATACATTTGATAACCACATCGTAGAAACTAAAAACAATGACCTAATAAACTTATGCATAGCAATTTACAAAATATCCCAAAAAGAAATACTGTTAAAATACGAATAGATTTCAAACTAAGTTTCAAAATAAAATAAGCAGGTTGTATTGATGTGGTAGTGAGTTTCTTTTCAATTGAAAATAAATTTCTGTACAGTTTTGAGTAAGATAATTACCAGAGGTTAAGTTTTATTATTTTTTGGGCGTGCCCTTGCGGGCATTCGCTGCGCTCATGCCCACAAGGTCGGCGTGCTACGGGCTACGCTGACGCTTCGGTGCTACGCTTCGCTCCGCACCGTGCTGACGCACGCCCTTCGCATGCCTCACGCAAATGAAACCTCAGCAAACCTTGTTTTGGGAATAAAAAACTGAAATTGTGTAAGTCAAATTTTCAAGCAACAAAAGACTTCATTTTAAAGTATTACGTAGAAAATCTGCATTTGCAAACAAACGCTTATATTTAGTTTTCAAAAGTTTTTTCTACCACATTAAACAATGTTTAACATAGAAAAATTAGGGCAAGTTTTTACGCCTTCACATGTTGTTTCCAAGATGCTTCAATTACGCCGAAACTTCGGTTCGGTATTAGAACCTGCGGCAGGAAACGGCGCATTTTTCAACCAAATACCAGGTTGTGTAGGTATAGAAATAGATCCCGCGAT
This sequence comes from Bacteroidia bacterium, assembly GCA_025056095.1. Classification (NCBI taxonomy): domain Bacteria; kingdom Pseudomonadati; phylum Bacteroidota; class Bacteroidia; species Bacteroidia bacterium. The sequence goes on along the minus strand of JANWVW010000112.1, from coordinate 1,077 downwards.
TGCACAGGAAGGTATGCTTTGCATGGACTTTTTTGATTATCCTATCTCTAACAAGTTTGACACTATTATTGGTAACCCCCCTTACGTAAGGTTTCAAGATATATTGCCTGAAACTAAAAAGAAACTTTCCATGAAACTTTTTGATGAAAGAAGTAATTTGTACTTGTTCTTTATTGAGAAATGTATTCATCATCTCAATAAAAGGGGCGAACTTATTTTTATTACTCCCCGTGATTTTTTGAAGGCAACTTCAAGCATTAAACTTAACAAATTCCTCTACGAAAGTGGCACAATTACTGACATAATTGACTTAGGCGATACCAAGATATTTGACGGATTTAGCCCCAATTGCCTTATTTGGCGTTTTGAAAAGGATAATTTTTCAAGAAAAACGAATGTTTATCAAAATTTTACGTTTTGCAATGGGCAGCTCCTATTTACAAGTAACAATTATACAATTCCTTTCAAAAGTATATTTTTTGTAAAAGTAGGTGCCGTAAGTGGTGCAGATGAAATTTTTACCAATCAGCAGTATGGAAATATGGATTTTGTCTGTTCCACTACTTTTAAGACAGGTAAAACCAAAAGAATGATTTTTAATACTTTTCATCAATGTCTTTTGCCCTACAAGCAAAAGCTGATAAGCAGAAAAATCAAAAAATTTGATGAAACAAATTGGTGGGCGTGGGGCAGAAAGCACTTTATTTCATGTAGAAAGAGGATTTATGTCAATTGTAAAACGCGCCACAAGAAGCCCTTTTTTACGCATTCCTGCATAAACTATGATGGTTCTATTTTAGCGATATTTCCGCACAATTCTAAAGCTGATATTGAAACACTAAAAGAGTTGCTCAATCAAGTGGATTGGGAAGAGTTGGGTTTTGTATGTGATGGAAGGTATATTTTTTCACAAAGAAGTTTAGAAAATTGTATGTTGCCCAGTGTTTTCGAGGATTATGTGGTTTTGCAAGAGAGTTTATTTAGTCATGTAGAAGTTTAGTTTTAATTTTTTTGGGCGTGCCCTTGCCCACACTTCGCTGCGCTTGTGTGGGCAAGGTCGGCGTGCTACGGGCTACG
>JANWVW010000111.1 GCA_025056095.1 Bacteroidia bacterium | reverse complement strand
TGAAAACAAGGTAAAACATTCAAAGACCGCTGCGTGAGGGATACGCAGCATGCCGTTAGGCAGTGCGGAGCGTTAGCGCAGCACCGAAGCGATAGCGTAGTGCGCAGTAGCCCGACCCGAGCGCAGCGAGGGACACGCCCAAAAATAAAAATATAAAAAAACCTCTATACATTTTTTACTGTATGCAATAAAAGAATTCTTTTTCCTGTCTATAAAAAATCCTCTTGTTATTTATTCTGATATAAATTTGGATTTTATCAAAAGGTTATCTAATTTTGCAATCCATTTCAAATTAGGCAAGATAGCGGGTTCTTAGCTCAGTCGGTTAGAGCAACGGACTCATAATCCGTAGGTCCAGGGTTCGATCCCCTGAGAACCCACAAAACAAAAAAACCCTTTCTACGTTTTTAGAAAGGGATTTTATTTTATTTTGTTTGCTGTGAAGCTATCGCTTCATAATAGGTTTTTTTCTACCTCCTGGTGCTTGTGTAGTGGGTGTTTCTTGTTTTTTCTCTTCCACTACGGTGGTGCTGCTCTCTGCTTTGACGGCATTTTTATTTTTCTTAGACTCTTCCAATTGTTTTCGTTTTTCTGCGGCTTGCTGCGGGGTCAGATTTCCGAAGTGATAGAGTAAGTTATCTCGGTCATATTCGGCGAAGTCGTATACTTTGGTCATTGTCAAGCATTCTGTGGGGCATGCAGCAGTACATAATCCACAATAGCAGCATTTTGCCATGTCAATGTCATACACAGCAAGCCAAAGTTTTTTCTTTGTGCCATCGGAAGTGGTGCCTAAGTCCTCTACTGCAGAAATAGTTTCGATAGTAATACAATTCACGGGACAATCTCGAGCGCAGGCTTTGCAACCAATACAATCATCAATTTCGTTATGTAGTCTATATCTGCCTGTATCGGGTACAGGAACTTTCTCTTTAGGATAGTGTATAGTTACTAAACCGTCAGGTTGCTTAAAATAATCAGGATTGTCTATTCCCATGGGAACGCGTCTACGCCTAGCACCAATAAAAAAATGGCGTATAGTAGCCCTCATACCACCCAATGTAGTGGATATACCTAATTTTATATCTTGGAAATACTTCTTAGCAGACATACAGAGTTGACTTGTAGAATTGCTACAAATATAGTATAAAAACTTTGTATCTTTCAAAATAGTTCTAAGTTTTTGTTATATTTGCATAATGAGTACCTTTTTAGAACAAGCCCGCCAAGCGGCACAATCCAACCAGTTTGAACAAGCTGTTCAATTTTATACCCAAGCTATTCAAGAAAACGAAAATCCTGCACTCTACTGGGAAAGGGCAGCAGCTTACATTGGATTGCAAAAATTTGAACATGCCCTCTCAGACATGAACACGTATTTCGATAAAAAACCTGATGAAACTAATCCTGAAATGTATCGGCAAAGGGTTATTTTGAGCTACAACTTAAAACAATACGCAATTACTAAAACAGACTTAGAAAAAATCATCGCACTGAATGCCAATAATCCTAATTACAACCCCTCCGAAGATTACTTCTGGCTTGGACAATGCTATCTTTTTCTCAATGACAAGGCAAATGCCCGAGCATACTGGGAAAAATCTAAGGATGAACGTGCTAAACAAGCTCTGGAACTCCTGAATAAAGAACAAGATAAAACGTCAACTACTCAAAATGAGGAATCCTCTAAACAACCCGATATCAAGGGACTTAGTCCCGATGACCCTGCTCATCAAACTGCTAAAAAAAGACTGTTGGCTATTCCAAAAGCATCCTCTAATGCTCCTTATACCCGTACTAACACTTTTTCACTTACTGTTACTACTCCCCCAGATTATGATGCTATTATTACTGCCATAGAAAGTGTAGCGCCTGCGGCTTATTTGTATCTTGATGGTAAAGTCCCAAAGGTTACTCAATATGTTGAGGTAAAACCAAGTCAAGAGAAAATATACAGCATAGAATTATCGGTTTACGGATTGAATATATCTGCCCAATTGGCTACCGAAGGAAACACATTTCAAGTTCATAATCCTCTTGTTTTTACCGTGCAAACCTTACTTACCTTTGAAGCAGAAAACAGAGTCTGTACTTTAATTAGACAACAGTTACAAAGATTAGGTTATCAGTAAAGTAGAACAAGTCAAATAGATAATTCTTTGTAACGTAGATTTATTTTTGGGCGTGTCCCTCGCTGCGCTCGGGTCGGGCTACTGCGCACTACGCTTTCGCTTCGGTGCTGCGCTAACGCTTCGCACTGCCTAACGGCATGCTGCGTATCCCTCACGCATTTAACCCTGGATTTTGAGGCTCTACTTTGTTTTTTTGTTTTTAAGCATCGTTTTGCTTTACCTTGTTTGATACTTATTTTTCAGTTATCTACAAGTTTAAATTGGGCATAAAGGGACTTAATCTTATGGCAAAGTTATCTGCGTGAGGCATGCGGAGGGTGGGCGTTAGCCCAGTGCGTAGCGCAGCGTAGCACCGAAGCGTGAGCGTAGCCCGTAGCACGCCGACCTTGCCCATACAAGCGCAGCGAAGTATGGGCAAGGACACGCCCAAAAAAATTAAAAACTTAATCCCTGCTCATTAAAAATGAAAGCGGTCTTTAATCATAAGACCGCTTTCCTCGCTTGTTTGATTACTACCTATTCTAATTTACTACAAATGATTGTGTTACATTGTGTTTTCTTTCTCTTATCCAATAGTTACCTTTGGGTAAATTGATGCTGATGCTATTTTTACCTTGTGGCAGAACATAAACTGCTAATACCTTTCCTGAAACGTCTGTAATTTCATACTCTTGGGAGGTGTTAGTAAAGTTTTCTATAAATAGCGTATACTCAACAGGATTAGGATACAAGTCAAAGTACTCTCTTGGATTAAGACTTGTGCTATTGATATACGTAGAAGAGATGTTCATTTTTGTTACAAAAATGTCATCCCAACCTGCGTTAGTAGTCTGAAAAGCACCTGTTGTGGTAGGGTAGTTAGTTGAATTTGTAGATCCTGCTAAATATACATGAGAACCATCTACGGCAACGCCGTATGCAAAGTCAGTGCTATCTCCGCCGAGATAGGAAGAGTACATTAAAACTGTACCATTTGAGTTAAGTTTGCTGACAAAGGCATCTTCCGCGTCTTTCTTGGTAGATTGATAAGCACCAGAAGTAATATCATAATCTGTTGAATTGGTAATACCTGCTATGATTACGTTTCCAGCAGCATCAAGAGCTAAGGCAAAAGCCCCGTCATCTCCTGCTCCACCTAAGTAGGTAGAGAAGGCAAGCGTTGCCCCTGATGGATTGAACTTAGTAACAAACACATCATAAGAGCCTCCACTTGTGTTCTGGAATACGCCTGAAGTAACATCATAGTTTGATGATAGTGTATAGCCTGCTATGTATACATTCCCACTGTTATCTACTAATATTCTTTGCGGAATGTCTTCACTGCTACCGCCTATGAAAGTAGAGAAAACAAGTGCCGTACCTGTGGGGTTAATTTTGGTTACGAAACCATCAAATTCGCCCCCAATTGAGGTTTGAAACGCTCCAGAGGTTACGTCAAAGTTGGGGGAACCTGTCCATCCAGTTATATACGCATTACCGCTTGCGTCTATAGCTATGTCTGGAAATACTTCTGCACTATCGCCTCCTATGTAAGTGGAATAGAGTAATGAATTACCTAAGTTGTTTAATTTTGTAACAAACACATCTATCTCACCACCATTTGTTGTTTGAAATGCACCTGGGGAAATGTCATAGTTTGTTGAAGCGGTATGTCCTGTAATGTATACATTACCTGCGTTATCTACGGCTATACCTGTGGCATCTTCGTAATCTCCACCGCCAAGATAAGTAGAGTATAATAAAGCTGTGCCTGTTGGGTTTAATTTAGTAACAAACGCGTCTGTGTAACCATCAAGAGTAGTCTGAAAAGTACTTCCCGTAATGTCGTAGTCTGCTGAAGAAGTACCCCCTACTACATAAACATTTCCGCCATTATCTACAAAAATATCCCTTGCGTAATCATTGTTCGAGCCACCAATGTATGTAGAAAATACTAAAGCTGTCCCAGTGCTATTAAGTTTGGTAACAAAAACGTCTTGACCTCCAGCATTGATGGTCTGGAATGCACCAGGAGTAACGTCATAGTTGGGAGAGTCTGTACTACCAGTAAGGTAAGCATTACCACTATTATCAAGTACCATGTTGAAGCAATATTCTGACTGACTTCCACCGATATAGGTAGAATATACTAATGGGTCAATAATCAAGGTTTTGCTTTTGTCATAACTGCCTAAGGCAATTTGCCATGTGTCTCCGTTCTGTACGAAGCGACTTTCTATTGTCCTATCTCCTTGATAAGTGTGTAAGTCTGCCAAAGCTACTTCTCCAAAACGAGTGGTAAAGCATAGTTGGTTGCCGTTTTTAACATACGCTCTATCTTGACCGCGAAGAGTAAATTGTATTTGTGAAACATCTGCATAAGGATGTACAACAAAGTCATAGCGGAGTTTACCGTTGTCAAAATAATAGCGAAGGTCAATACCGTTATATACATTTTTGACAAGTGCTTCTTTGTACAGACCTACATAAGTGGCATGTTTTGTTTCGTCATTTCCAATAAAGTAGTTGTAGTATTCATACTGTTGTTGTTTGCCTTCGCGTAGTGAGTTAGGATTGTAGTTTTTGAGTTCGAGTAAAACTCTGTGTCCGATAATTTCATTTTCGGGTTTATGTTTGCGCAAAAGCTTGTTAGAATGAATTCTGAAGGGTGAATTTTCTCTACGGCTTTCCACTTTGTAAAAAGTGTAATTCATACCATACTTGGTTACCCAGGCATCTAGCCCGCCCATGCGACATAAATACAACACATCAGGATGCCATTGACCTTTGTTCTCTATAAAGAACAATCGGTCTGATTGGGCTAAGTGATTTTGCATGCTTGCATTTTGCCCAATAGCTAAAATGCAGCCGAAAGCAAAAAGCAAAACCAAAAACTTTTTCGCTTTCATAGGACTGATGAAATTAAAACTTACACAAAATTATGAATATTTGCAGAATTAGTCAACATGCATAATAAAATGTTTCAGCACATTTGCTGATTTTATTTTTTTTTGAAAGCTAGAACCATACTACACCCTACAAATCCATACCGTTCGTGTAGCTTGTTTTGTATGTACCTTTTGTAAGGTTCTTGAATATATTGTGGTAAATTACAAAAGAATAAAAAAGTGGGATTTTTGGCATCATTGACTTGGGTTACATATTTTATTTTGATGGATTTCCCTTTAATAGAAGGAGGGGGATAATGTTCAGTGATCTCTTGCAAAAACTCATTGAGCTCATGAGTAGGAATGTGCTTTCTTTGTTCATGATATACATGCACTGCAGTTTCTAATATTTTGAGAACTCGTTGCTTAGTAACCGCAGAGGTATATAGAATAGGAATATGCGATAGCGGTAAAATTTTTTGCTCAATATGTTTTGTATAGTGGATGTGAGTATTTGCATTTTTTTCAGGATATAAATCCCACTTATTAACTGCAATTACTTTACCTTTTCGGTTTTTATCAATCAGGTCAAGAATGTGTAAATCTTGTGCTTCTAATCCTTGTGTGGCGTCTAACACTAAAACTGCAACATCGCATTCTTGAATAGCTTTTATAGTTCGAACAGTGGAATAAAATTCTATGTTTTCTTTTACTTTTGCCCTTTTACGAAGTCCTGCGGTATCTACCAAAATGACATCATATCCAAAAGCAGTATAGTGTGTATCTATACTATCGCGCGTGGTGCCCGCTATGGGCGTAACAATGCTTCTGTTTTCTCCCAACAACGTGTTGACCAAAGAAGATTTTCCAACATTAGGGCGCCCTACAAAGGCAATTCGTGGAGTATTTTCTTCTGGAACTTGGGTATGCTCTTTGGGTAAAAGTTGAGTAATTCTATCTAAAAGCTCGCCTGTCCCACTTCCACTAATAGCAGAAATATTAAATATCTCATCGGTCAGATTAAGGGCGTAGAACTCTGCGGCGTGTGCTTGTAAGTGGTAATTATCTACTTTATTGGCAACTAAGAGTACTTTACGTTTTTGTTTGCGGACAATATCTGCAAAAAGCTCATCTAAGGGGGTTAAACCTTCTCGGGCATCTACAACAAAGAGCAGTATTTCTGCTTCTTGCATAGCAATTTCCACTTGTTCAGCAATAGCTTTTTCAAAAATGTCTTCGGATTGGGGTACATATCCACCTGTGTCTATAACAGTAAAAGTTTTACCGTTCCATATTACTGTTCCGTAGTGTCTATCTCTGGTTATGCCGCTAACATCTGCTACGATGGCTTCTCTTTTCTCAATCAATCTATTAAATAAAGTGGATTTACCTACGTTAGGTCTACCTATAATAGCCACTACATTACTGGATTTAGTCGGCATAGCAGGCAAAGCTACGAACTTTATCTATTTTATTGTGCATAACTCTGCTTTTACAAGGTTACTTTTAGGTCAGGTAACAACTTTACTTCTTGATTATCTATCAAATAACGTAGTACCTGCTCTCTTTGCTGCGGATTACCTGTTGTAACAGTTTTAAGTATTTCTTCATAAAAAATAGGCCGCTGTGATACTAAAAGCATAATTTCTAACTTGATTTTATCAAATATATCCTGATTGAGGGTTTTTTTATGTCTACCTACACATATATCGCACTTGCCACAAGGCTTAGTATTTTTTTCACCAAAGTATTGGGAGATATATTCCATTCGGCACAATGTAGTGTTTTGAACGTAGTTGAGCATAGCTTCTAATTTTTCAAAATACCATTTTTTACGATTTTGATAACTTTCGGCATTGATAGTGAAATCTTGCGGTGGAACGCGGGGCAACAACCATTTGAGCAAGGGCTTGTCTGTAGCTCTTATGTACTCTATTATGTTAAGCTTTTGCAGCTCGTTAAGCTGTAAATACACTGTTTCTAAACTTAGCTTAGAGAGCTGGGCTATTTTTCGCTCTTCAATTATTTGTTGTCTACCTTCTAGCGCGGTTCCGCCTAACAATCTAAATAGCGTTTTAAGTAAAGCGTCATATTTAGGATGGTGTATCATGAAAGCATAAATGTCTTCTAATGTATGTAAGAAAGCAACTTTTGAGTAAATCAATTCCTTTTCTACGTAACTAAAATAGCCTTCAGCTTCTAACTGCTTAATAATTTCGTAAAGTACAGGAACAGTATATTGACTAAACTTTTGCGTAATGGCTTCAATATCTAAAATAACTTGTTCGTTTGGGGGATATTCGTGGTAAGGAACTTGGTAGAATACATTTATATCTTGATAAGCTTGTTTAATTGTTGCCACATCAGGAAACCGAGAAGCAAGCCATTTTTTGAGAACATCTATATCATTGTTACGATATAAGATAACGGCGTAAGAAATAAGTCCATCGCGCCCTGCCCGCCCTGCTTCTTGATAATAAGCTTCCATATCCGAAGGAGGAGAATAATGTATAACGTATCGCACATCAGGTTTGTCTATGCCCATACCAAAGGCATTTGTGGCTACAATAATTTTCTTTTCTCCCTTTATCCATTCTTGTTGAGTTTTTTCTCTTTGGGCTACAGACAAACCTGCGTGGTAATACGTTACAGATAAATTTGCATCTTTAAGCATTTTGAATACCTCTTCTACTTCTTTTCGCGTGCGCCCATAAACAATTCCCGTTCCCCTTATTTTCTGAATAATTTCTAACATTTTATCCAATTTGTTATCTTCTTGCAGTACTACGTATCGCAAATTTTCTCGAGCAAAACTTTTTTGAAAATGCTTATAATTTGGTTTGAAAAGTAATTTTTCAATAATATCCTGTTGTACTTTTGGGGTAGCAGATGCGGTCAGGGCAATGACAGGAGTGTAGGGAAAATAAGGGCGAATACTTGCAATTTTGAGATAAGATGGTCTAAAATCATAGCCCCAATGGCTAATACAATGGGCTTCATCTACTGCAATTACAGATACAGGTAAGTATTTTAACTTCTCAATAAACTTTGCGCTCTGCAAACGTTCGGGCGAACAGTATAAGAACCGATACTTTCCCTCTTGACATTCTCTCAAAATAGTGTCTATTTCTATTTGAGTTAAGCCACTGTGAATAGCTGTGGCAGGAATATTTCTTCGTAGCAGTTGCTCTACTTGGTCTTGAATAAGCGCAATTAACGGGCTTATGACTAAACCTATGCCCTCCAAGCATAATATTGGCACTTGGTAGCAGATAGACTTTCCTCCGCCTGTCGGTAAAATAGCCAAAGTGTCGTATTTTTCTAAAACTGATTGTACAATTTCAGCTTGTAAAGGTCTAAATGCATCATACTTCCAATACTGTTGTAAAATAGATAGTGGATTTTTCATAGTGTGCGATAAACACTTTCCAAATAGTGCGCAAGCTGAATATCCAAAGTACTGATGCCCTGTATATCATGCGTATATAGCACTACTTGAACCTTATTGTACACGTTCTTCCATTCAGGGTGATGATTGAGAAGGTCTATAAAATGGCTTGCTTTTGAAATAAATTGTATGGCGTTTAGAAAACTATCAAATACAAACTCTTTTTCAATGGCAGGAATAGTAGAGTTGTATACCCAACCAGGTAAACAACGTAAGCAGGTTAAAACTTCTTGCTCGCTTAAACGCATGTAGACCATTTCCAAAGATAGCTAAATTAGCTGTATTTTGTATTGTCATTTGCGGCAATTATGGACGTAAATAATCTTTTTTGTTTGTATGGATTATTTTTTGGGCGTGCCCTTGTGGGCAAAAGCCCACAAGGTCGGCGTGCTACGGGCTACGCTTTCGCTTCGGTGCTGCGCTTCGCTACGCACTGGGCTAACGCCCACCCTCCGCATGCCTCACGCAAAGGATCTCTGAATCCATCGTTTCTATGTTTCATATACCAAGTTTTAGCTTGTAAGGAATTGTACTTCAAGCTTAAACAAGGTAAAGACATAACTATAAAGGTCATCTGCGTGAGGGGCATGGAGCATGCCCGTCAGGGCAGTACGAAGCGTTAGCGAAGTACCGAAGCGAAGCGC
>JANWVW010000110.1 GCA_025056095.1 Bacteroidia bacterium | reverse complement strand
ACCGAAGCGATAGCGTAGCCCGTAGCACGCCGACCTTGTGGGCAAAAGCCCACAAGGGCACGCCCAAAAAATTAAAAATCAAATTTTTCTGATACACTTTTAAAAAAGTGTTGTCAAAATTCTAAAATTGCCCCGCAATGAAGTTTTGAATGAATTATATTACCTCTTTTTTGAGATAAAGCCGTAAAAAAACTTGACATTATAAGGATAATTGTCATAATTTTGCAGTCCTTTTTCAAAGAAGGTAAGTGTATTTGAGTTACGTATGACACAGAGAATAAGAATAAAACTCAAGTCTTACGATCACAGTTTGTTAGACAAAGCTGCGGAGCGGATCGTAAAAAGCGTTTTAAGTACAGGTGCGGTGGTTAGCGGTCCTATTCCTTTACCTACGGAGAGACATATTATAACAGTTAACCGTTCTCCACACGTAGATAAGAAAAGCCGCGATCAGTTCCAAGTTTGTACTTACAAACGCTTGATTGACATTTTCACTAATACCTCAAAAACAGTCGATGCGCTGGCAAAATTGGAATTACCCAGCGGTGTAGATGTACTTATTAAAGCATAGAAATCAGTATGGCAACAGGACTTATTGGCAGAAAAATCGGAATGACCCGTATTTTTGTAGAGGGCAAAGCAGTTCCTTGTACAGTAATAGAATTGGGTCCTTGCGTAGTAACGCAAGTCAAAACTATTGAAAAAGATGGCTATCAGGCATTTCAAGTTGGGTTTGGCGAAAAGAAAGAAAAACACACTACCAAACCTTTGCTAGGGCATTTTAAGAAAGCCAATACGACGCCGAAGCGTAAATTAGCAGAGTTCAAATACTACGAAAAGGAATTCAAACTTGGGGACACTATCAGAGTAGAGGATGTATTTGCAGAAGGGGACATAGTAGATGTAACAGGTACTTCAAAAGGTAAAGGTTTTCAAGGAGTAGTTAAGCGTCATGGGTTCAGCGGAGTAGGTATGAATACACACGGTCAGCATGATAGAGTAAGAGCACCTGGATCCTTAGGTGGTTCATCTTTTCCTTCTCGGGTGTTTAAGGGGCTTCGCATGGCAGGTCAAACAGGAAATAGGAAAGTAAAAGTATTAAACCTAACTGTTCTCAAAATCATACCTGAACAAAATTTAATTGTTGTATCGGGTTGTGTACCTGGACATAAAAATAGTTACGTCAAAGTAGAAAAATAAAGCAAGAAAGGGCAAAGGATATGGAACTTCCACTGTACAATATAAATGGTCAGCCTGTATCATCCATCCAAGTTTCTGATGAGCTTTTTGGAATTACTCCGAACGACCATGCCATTTACTTGGATGTTAAGCAGTATTTAGCTAATCAGCGCCAAGGTACTCATAAATCAAAAGAAAGGGGAGAAGTAAGCGGTAGTACTAAAAAACCATACAAGCAAAAAGGAACAGGTAACGCGCGTGCAGGACATAAACGTTCGCCCCTATGGAGACACGGAGGTAGAGTATTTGGACCTCGCCCCAGAGATTATCGTTTCAAACTCAATCACAAAGTAAAAATATTAGCACGGCGTTCAGCAATGATATATAAAATCAGAGAAAACAATCTGTTAGTAGTAGAAAACTTTACCTACCAAAATTTGACTAATGAAGCTGCGCCTAAAACTAAAGTCTTTTTGAATTTTCTCAAAGCTTTCAATGCTCAGGAAGAAAAAGTACTTTTTGTTCTGCCTGCTTTACCTCAACTTCCCAAAGCCCCTGATACTCGCAAAAAAAGAGGACTATACGTAGAGGGATACATTCCTAAAAAATCTCGAAAGCCAATCATAACCTATAAAGAATACAAAGAAAAACTAATGGCTGAAATAGAAGCTTATAACGCACAAAAAGCTATTTTTGACGCACAGTATGAAAAAAATCACACTTTATATTTATCTGCTCGCAATCTACCAAATGTAACTGTGATTACCTCTACTGAATTACACACATACAACATTATGAATGCAGGCAAAATTATTATTATGAAAGACGCATGGGATAACTTTGTATCAAACATTAGCAAATAAAAAGGAGGATAAAGATGATAATAAAACGCTTTATTGTAACTGAAAAGAGCAACAAGCAAATGGAAAAAAACAATGTTTATACCTTTGAGGTAGATGTGCGTGCTAATAAAATAGAAATTGCAAAAGCCGTAGAAAGAATGTTCAATGTGCAGGTCAAAGATGTAAGGACATTGATTCGTATGGGAAAGAAAAAGGTTCGCATGACTAAAAAGGGTATTTCAGTAGGTAGAACTAATCGAATCAAAATTGCACGAGTAGAGTTAGAAGCAGGAAATAGTATTGATATTTACGGAAGTAATGCTTGACAAACTTAAATGAACTTTAAGTATGGCAATCAAGAAATTAAAACCAGTAACTCCTGGAACTCGTCATCGTTCAGTACTTGCTAACGACGATTTAACTACTGATGTTCCAGAGAAGTCTTTGTTAGCGCCGCTAAAAAGTACAGGAGGGCGTAACAATCAAGGTAAAATGACCATGCGGTATATTGGCGGAGGACATAAACGCCGATATCGCATCATTGACTTCAAGAGAGATAAGTTTAACGTCCCTTGTACAGTAAAATCAATAGAGTACGATCCTAACCGCAGCGCGCGTATTGCGTTAGTAGCATACAAAGATGGGGAAAAACGATATATTATTGCACCTAAGGGCTTGAAAGTAGGTATGGAGTTAATTAGTGGGGAAAGCGTAGCCCCTGAAATAGGTAACGCTATGAAAATGAAAAATATACCCTTAGGTACATTTATTCATTGTGTAGAGTTACATCCTGGCAAAGGTGCTCAATTAGCCCGTAGTGCAGGGACTTATGCTCAGCTCTTGGCTAAAGAGGGTAAATATGCGATATTAGCTTTACCTTCGGGCGAAACCCGTAAAGTATTGGCAGAGGGAATGGCAACGATTGGCGTAGTATCCAACGAAGATCACATGAATGTTTCGCTTGGAAAGGCAGGTGTAAGTCGCCATAAAGGTAGACGCCCAAGAAACCGTGGTGTTTCTATGAATCCTGTTGACCATCCTATGGGAGGGGGTGAAGGGCGTGCAAGTGGAGGTATTCCACGTAGCCGTAAAGGCATCCCTGCAAAAGGATATAAAACCCGAAACAAGAAGAAGTATTCTAACAAATATATTATTAAGGATAGGAGGAAATAGAAGCTATGCCACGTTCAGTTAAAAAAGGTCCGTTTGTTGATCCTTCGTTAATGAAAAAAATTATTGAAATGAACAACAGCAAGACTAAAAAAGCAATTAAAACTTGGTCAAGGCGCTCTACAATTACACCTGACTTTGTAGGTCATACGTTTAATGTACATAATGGCATCAAGTTTATTCCTGTTTATGTTACTGACCAAATGGTTGGGCATAAACTCGGTGAATTTGCTCCTACTCGGAATTTCAAAGGTCATGCAGGTTCAAAAGATAAGGGTAAAAAGTGATGGAAACAGCAAGAAAATTAACTCGTAGAGAGAAAATTGCCGCAGGCATCCCTAAGCCGTACACGGGCAATCGTAAGTGGAATGCCGCTCAGAAGAGAAAAGAAGCTAAATCCCAAAAAACAGAGGTAACGGTAAAACTAAACCACTATCCTACCTCTCCACGTAAAATGCGCCGCGTAGCTGACTTAATTCGCGGCAAAACTGTGGACGCTGCCCTTGCTATATTACAGTTTAACAGACGAGCAGGTGCTTATCCTTTGTGGAAATTAGTATTAGCAGGGGTAGACGCATGGAAACACCATAATCCCGATGCCCAATTTGATGAAGGGGATTTGGTAATTAAGTCTATTCAAGTAAATCAAGGCAGAACATTAAAAAGATTGATGACCGCTCCACAGGGTAGGGCATATCGGATAAGAAAACGCTCAAACCATGTGGTTTTAACTATTGATAGTGCTTTACCATTGAATGCTATGCGAACCATTGAAAACATAGCTGACCAAGTAGAAAATACAATTTCAACAAACTCTGAAAGTACAGAAAATAAAGATAAAGAAAATTAAAATATGGGACAAAAAATCAATCCTATCGGACTTAGATTAGGCATCATAAGAGGTTGGGAATCAAACTGGTACGGAGGTAAAAACTACGCCGACAAACTCATTGAGGATGAGAAGATCCGTAAGTACTTACATGTGCGTATCCCAAGAGGGGGTATTTCTAAAATTGTCATTGAGCGAGCTGCAAAAAGAATCACTATTACTATTCATACTTCTAAACCTGGAATAATCATCGGTAAAGGAGGAAAAGAAGTAGATATTATTCGAGAAGAGCTTAAAAAGCTTACGGGAAAAGAAGTTAATATTAACATTGCTGAAGTCAAGCGTCCTGATTTAGATGCTCGCTTAGTGGCTGAATTGATTGCTCAACAGCTAGAAGCCCGAATATCTTTTCGCAGAGCAATGAAAAGCGCTATTACTTCGGCTATGCGTGCAGGTGCAGAAGGGATAAAGGTTAAATGCTCTGGCCGCTTAGGGGGTGCAGAAATGGCCCGTGTAGAACAGTATAAAGAAGGTAAAATACCATTGCACACTCTTCGTGCTGATATTGACTATGCTTTAGCTGAAGCACACACTATTTATGGCGTGATAGGTGTGAAAGTATGGATTTACAAAGGAGAAATCTATGGAAAAGTGGATTTATCTCCAAATCCTACTCATGCCCAATTAGGGGGAATTAGTGGAGAAAGAGGAGGAGAGAGTAGGTCAGGAAAAAAATCTGGTAGAAGTGGCAAACGTAGAAAAAAATAATCTAACTGTATTTGACTATGAACTTTTTTCTCAAAAATATACCCCAACGAACTCAAAAACCAAGACAAAATGGCATAACCCTTGCCCTAGACAAGGGTTTTAGCCTTTTAGAAGTAGAACAATGGCTATCGGTAGCTGCTGATTACATTGACTTAGTCAAATTAGGATGGGGAACGGCTTACGTTACTCCAAAGTTAGCTGAAAAAATTGCACTCTATCAATCGGCAGGTATTGCCGTGTACTTTGGCGGGACGCTATTTGAAGCTTTTGTTGTACGTAATCAATTTGAGGACTATATTAGAATACTTCATCAATACAAACTCCAGCATGCAGAAATTTCAGATGGAAGTATCAACATTCCACACGAACAAAAATTAAAATATATTCAGCGACTATCTCAAGAATTTACTGTTTTGTCAGAAGTGGGTAGCAAAGATGTTAATAGGGTAATTGCGCCCTATCGATGGATTGAAATGATGAAGGCTGAATTAGAAGCAGGTTCATGGAAAGTCATTACCGAAGCTCGTGAAGGAGGAAATGCAGGCATATTCCGAAATACAGGTGAGGTCCGCGAAGGTTTGATTGAAGAAATTCTCAACTCTATCTCCGCCGAAAAGATTATCTTTGAAGCCCCCAAAAAAGAACAACAGGTATGGTTTATCAAGTTGCTCGGGTCTAACGTCAACTTAGGGAACATTGCACCTAATGATGTTATCCCTTTGGAAACCGTACGGCTTGGACTTAGAGGAGATACTTTTTTTGAATTTTTGGATAGTTCTGCATCCAGCCCAAATTTGTAAAACTATGAACATAGATGAAAACCTTATCAGAAGACTAGCTAACCTTGCTAAACTAGAATTTGAAGGAGAAGATCTGACACAAATTCAACAAGACTTAACACAGATTCTTAATTTCGTAAATAAACTCAATGAACTAGACACAACCAATGTAGAACCGCTTATCCATATCGTAGATGAAGTGAACCATTTGAGAGAAGATATTGTAAAACAAGAAATCACTCATCAAGAAGCATTAAGTAACGCTCCTAAAAAAGACAGTGATTACATACGAGTACCCAAGGTTTTATCCTGAATAAAATTTAGTCATTCTAACAAAAGCTTTTGGGCGATCTGTAAAAGCGGATCGCCTAAAGTTATCATTAAGTTAATTGCTAACATTAACTTATACAAAGTGAGTAAATTACAAAACAAAAAATCCAAATTGAACTACCGCTTTTTGCAAGAGCAATTTATACATGTTATCTTTGTTGTATATTGTTTAGCTTCAACAATATGAGTGCTAACATATTGGTCATTGACGACGAGCGAAGCATTCGCAACACCTTAAAAGATATTCTGCAATACGAAAATTATCAAGTAGATGAAGCAGAAAACGGTGAAATAGGTTTAGAAAAAATCAAAAAAAAGGACTACAACGTAGTACTATGTGATATAAAAATGCCCAAAAAAGATGGTATTGAGGTACTAGAAGAAGCACTTTCCCTCAAGCCTGATATCTCTTTTATTATGATTTCGGGGCATGCCGACATGGATATGGCGGTACAAGCTACAAAAAAAGGTGCGTATGACTTTATCCAAAAGCCACTAGACCTCAACCGTCTATTAGTTTCAGTGAGGAATGCTTTAGATAGAACTGCGTTAGTTTCTGAAACTAAAAGCTTAAAGCGCAAAGTAAGTAAAATAACTCCCATTATTGGACAAAGTGAAGGAATAAAAAAAGTATTAGAAATGATAGATAAAGTAGCGCCGACCAATGCTCGTGTGATGATCACAGGTAGTAATGGCACAGGTAAAGAGTTAGTTGCACGCTGGATACATGAAAAATCTCAACGCAGCAAAGGACCAATGGTAGAAGTAAACTGTGCCGCTATTCCCTCCGAATTAATAGAAAGTGAGTTATTTGGACATGAAAAAGGTTCTTTTACTTCGGCTATCAAGCAAAGAATAGGAAAATTTGAACAGGCTAACGGTGGTACTTTATTCTTAGATGAAATTGGTGATATGAGCTTATCTGCCCAAGCTAAAGTACTAAGAGCCTTACAAGAAAATAAAATTACTCGTGTAGGCGGAGAAAAAGAAATCCCTATTGATGTACGAGTAATTGCGGCTACAAACAAAGACTTACGTAAAGAAATTGAAAAAGGTAATTTTCGTGAGGATTTATTTTTTAGATTAAATGCTATTGAAATTCACGTTCCTGCCCTCAAAGAAAGAATAGATGATATTCCTTTGCTCGTAGAAAGTTTCTTAAAGGATATTTGTCAAGAATATGGAATACCCACCAAAACAATTACAAATGAAGCCATAGCAGCGCTACAAAAATTACCTTGGCGAGGTAACATACGCGAACTAAAAAATGTAGTAGAAAGATTGGTTATTTTATGCCCCAAAAACATTACTGAACAAGATGTTCACACTTATGTTGGGCAATCATCTCCAGCTAACTCGAATGAACTAACTCAACTATGCGAACGATTTGACCAGCTGAAAGATTTTATCAACTATACTGAACGAGTATTTTTATCTCATAAACTAAAACAAAATCAATGGGATAAACTTAAAACCGCCGAACTAATAGGAATCAAGCCTGCTGAATTAGAACGCAAAATTCAAGCCTTGGGAATAGAGCTGTAAAATTCTACATTCTAAAATAAGCTCTTACAGCACTTTTTCAAAATTTTAAGTATTTTTGCCGTATGGATTTAGTACAGCGTGTGGAAAGCATTCTAAACACAGTCCGCCCTTATTTACAAAGTGATGGAGGTGATGTAAAACTTGTCAATATTACCCCCGATAATGTTGTAGAAATTGAGCTACTAGGTTCATGTGGTGAGTGCAATCTTAGCGAAATGACCATGAAGTCAGGTATAGAGCAAGCTATCAAAAAAGCAATACCTGAAATAAAACAAGTAGTTGCTATAAAAAACACTACAAAAGAATAAAACTTCCATGAAAAGACATGTTTTAAGCGTATTATTGAGCCTTCTCACATTTATTTTAATCGTAACCGCATCTTCCTGTAACAAAATATCTCAACCTACTAATCCAGGTCAGCCCATAACGCTTAATTTTCCTAACTATTTTCCAAAGAACTACCACATTCCCAAGGACAATCTTCTTACAGACAAGCGAGTACAGTTAGGAAAAATGTTATTTTTTGATAAAAGTCTATCCAAAGATAAAACAATTGCTTGTGCTTCGTGTCATATACCTCAATATGCTTTTAGCGATTCAGGAAATACTGTTTCAAAAGGAGTTCATCAAGGTAAAACAATCCGCAACACCCCAATGATATTTAATGCAGTGTATCAGGACCGTTTTTTCATGGATGGTAGAGCAAAAAGCTTAGAAGAGCAAGCCTTGGGACCTCTTCTACATCCCCAAGAAATGGGAATGACTGAAAAAGAAATTGTGCAGGTAGTTAAAAGCAATCCCACATACAAAAAACTATTCAAGGAGTGCTACGGCGAAATTAACTTAAGAACTATTTGTGCGGCCATAGCTTGTTTTGAGCGTACTATTATTTCTACTAGCAGCCCTTATGACCGAGATTTACAAGGTGACACTACGGCACTCACTCCTGCCCAAAAACGAGGTAGAGCTCTATTTTTCTCTTTCAAAATAGGATGTCAAAAGTGTCATAACGGGCATTTATTGACCAATCGTGAATTTATGAACATTGGATTAGATGAAGAGTACAAAGATCAAGGCTTGTATAATATCACCAAGCAAGAAGCCGATAAAGGTAAGTTCATCACTCCTTCGTTGCGTAATGTGGCTATTACTCCGCCTTATATGCATGATGGCAGATTTAGAACATTAGAAGAAGTGATTGATTTTTACGCCACTGGGGGCAAATCACATCCCAATAAAGCCCCTCAAATGAGTAGTTTTATTTTATCGCCTAGTCAAAAAGCGGACTTAATTGCCTTTCTGCACAGCTTAACCGATGACCAATTCGTAACAAAAAAGTAAAGAACCTATGTTTGACTACTTAAAACATTGGAGAACCACAGGCACACTTGTTTCTACCAGTAGGTCTACTGTGCGTAAAATGATTTCGTATATATGTTTTGAGCAAACTCGGTGCTTATTAGAGCTTGGTGCAGGCAAAGGTGCCGTTACTCATTTTTTAGTAGAACACAAGCCATTAGATGCGCATCTATATGTTTTTGAGCTGCTTGCTGGATTTGCACAGGAACTTAAACAAAAGTACGCAGACCATAAAAATGTACACATTATTCAAGACAGTGCTGATAAAATTCCTTATCATCTTCCTAACATAGTTTTTGACTATTGTGTATCAGTTTTACCATTGAGCATCATGGATAAAAAGGTAGTGCATAGTATATTAGATGCTGTGGCTGCTCAACTTTCTTATCAAGGGCTATTTATTCAGATACAGTATACGCGTAGGTTAGAGAGGCTTTTTAGCCATTATTTTATTATTGACAAAAAAGATTATCATTTTTTCAACGTTCCTCCTGCTCATATTTACATTATGCGAAAAAAGTAGGAATTTACTATTTTTTATTATTTTTTTGGGCGTGCCCTTGCCCACACTTCGCTTGCGCTCGTGTGGGCAAGGTCGGCGTGCTTCGGGCTACGCTA
>JANWVW010000109.1 GCA_025056095.1 Bacteroidia bacterium | reverse complement strand
TAAAGAGATAAAAAAGCCCTGCAAGTGATTGCAGGGCTTTTTTGCGTGAGGCATGCGGAGGGCGTGCGTTAGCACGGTGCGTAGCGAAGCGAAGCACCGAAGCGAAAGCGTAGCCCGTAGCACGCCGACCTTGTGGGCATGAGCGGAGCGAAACGCCCACAAGGGCACGCCCAAAAAAATAACTTGAAAACTTATTTTTTACTATCCGATTTATTTTTTTCTTTTTCACTATTGACCTTGATAGTATCCTTAATCAAAGTTTCAGGCTTTTCAGGTTCAGGCTTAAAAAAGTTAGGATTAGCTTTTATCATCTGTACATACTGTTGATACTCTGGGTCGCCTGTTTTTTGATAGAGATATTCTGCAATTTCAATGGCTTTATTTGTATTTCCTGCTTGTCCATACGTTCCTATCATGTAAGCCAAAATACTTTTATGCCTTTTGTATTCGCTGCTTTCGGGTTCGTATTTATCCAATGCTCTTTTACAAATGGCTTCTGCTTCTTTACGTAACTTTTCTGCTTTGAGCTTATCATCGCACTTTTCATAAATATCTGCGTTAGAGAGCATAGCAAAAGCATCCATAGGCACACAATTTGAGGGCATGAGAGAAAGCGACTTTTCTAGTACGGCTTTGGCTTCATTTTTATTGCCTTTTTCTATATACGCACTAGCTAAACGGTAAAAGACATTACGATAATTAGAAACCATGTGCTGTGCTTGTTCATCAAAATAGAGCTTGGGATTATTTAGTCCCCTGTAACGGAATTTTTTGTCCAAAATAGATTGAGTTCTTTGAATATCCACTCTACCGCTATTATCATTATTGCGAATAGGTACAAAACGATAGCACATGCCTTCTACTTGAAAATAGGGCTGCATAGAAGTGAGCAAGCCTTCAATAGGTACAGTCATGGATACATAAATAGGTCTTTTCCAACCTTGTTTAGCGTTGTTTTCTATGATATTGAGCAGCATGATATCATCTTTGACTAAATGACCTACTCCATTTTTCTCATTTCGGGGAGTTACTGTCCATTTGAATACGTCAGGGATTTGAGTATCTGGAATGTCGCTGCTCACTTGTTTTCGGATGTTTTGTTTGTCTACGGGTAGTTCTAGGGTAGTAGTTCTGTAAGTCATGTAAGCCATTTTTTCGCCGATGTACTCTTCGTCAGGAATGGTAATGGGCAAGGGTTCAGACTTTCCATTTTTGAGGTGTTTGAGTTGCCATGCATACCAATCTGTGCGCAACAAGCTCAAATTAACTACTCGGACATCGGTTCGTACGCCTTCTACTTCTTGTAAATACCAAAGGGGAAAAGTATCATTATCGCCATTAGTTATTAGTATTGCGTTTTCATCACAGCTTTCTAAGATATTTCTTGCTGAATCGGGGCAAAAGTACCTACCACTACGGTCGTGGTCATCCCAATTTTGTGCAATCATCAAAACAGGGACTGCTAACGTACATACAGCTACGGTAATTCCCGCTAAGAGAGTATCTTTAAGTTTTGTTACACCTTTTAGCCATTCAAACAGACCTACTACACCTATTCCTATCCATATACAAAATGCATAGAAAGAACCCACATAAGAGTAATCCCTTTCACGAGGTTGGTAGGGCGTTTGGTTGAGGTAAATAACTATTGCTATACCTGTCATGAAAAATAAAGTACCTATTACTGCTGTGTCTTTTTTGTTAACTGTATAGTGGTAAAATAAGCCGATTAAACCAACTAAAAAAGGTAAGAGATAATAGTGGTTGCTGGCTTTATTGTTAGGTTCTGACACTCGCCTAAATATTCCATCTTCCCACCTTGCGTCTTGTTCATCAGAGGCTCGCCCTGCGAAGTTCCACATAAAATATCGCCAGTACATGTGTATAATTTGGTAGTCAATGAAAAAACTTAAATTAGAGTTGTATTGTTTGTAGAGTTGAATATGTTGCGGCTGCTCACTATGCATGCGAGGAAAAGCTACGGGATATAACCATTTTTTTATGGGCTTTACATCTAAACCTGTGTAACGATTATTTTTCTTATCCACGAAGTAAATAGAGTCGCCTTCCTCATAAGTTGCTGCTAAGTCTTCTTCACCATTTCCATGGCTATTATATGAACCTCCTCTAAATAGAGGTCTATCGCCGTATTGCTCTCTTTTGAGATAAGAGATAAAACGCGGTAAATCTTCGGGGTTATTTTCATCTATGTTAGGGTTAGCATTTGAGCGGATTAAAATAGTCATGTAAGATAAATAGCCTATTAAAATCAGGGCTAAACTCAATAGTCCTAAGTTGAGCAAATGATAGTTTTTTTGATGTGCATAACGCAATCCGAATATAATTCCTGCGGCAATTAAAAGCATTAAAAATATTGCTCCTGAATTAAAGGGTAAGCCTATTCCATTGACGAAAGCTATGTCAAATTTTAGAGCTAGGGAAGGGATGCCTGGGATAATTGCATACTGCACAAAAAGTAAAATTCCCATACTGATAGCAAAAGCTAAAATTGCTCCGCTCCAAGAGAATTTGTACCGCTTGAAATAATAGACCATTCCCAAAGCAGGAATGGTAAGTAGGTTTAATAAATGTACTCCGATAGATAAACCTATTGTGTAAGCAATCATTAAAATCCACTTATCCGCATATTTATCTTGTTGGCTAACGGCTTCTTCCCATTTGAGTATCATCCAAAATACAATAGCTGTAGCCAATGAGCTCATGGCATATACTTCTGCTTCCACTGCACTGAACCAAAAAGAATCAGAAAAGGCATTTGCTAATGCACCTACGGCACCTGCCCCAATAATAACAATGATTTGAGATAGAGTGTATTGATTTTGTTGCTGTGGTTTTACAATTTTACGTACCAACAAAGTAATAGTCCAAAATAAAAATACGTTAGTTAGGGCTGAAGATACAGCACTAGAGAAATTTATCCAAAAAGCTACTTTTTCAGGATTATTCAAAGCTAAAAATGAAAAGATTCTTCCTATCAGTAGAAATAGGGGTGCACCAGGTGGGTGAGGTACTTCTAATTTGTATGATACAGCAATAAATTCCCCACAATCCCAAAAACTAGCGGAGGGTTCTAAGGTAAGTACATACACAATGAGGGAGATAAGCCCTACTGTCCAGCCCGCTATGTTATTTATTTTACGAAAAGCTTGCATGCGAACCGCAAAAATACAGTAAAAAGTATTTTATCAAAACTAAAATTGTTTTTGCCGTCTAGGAAGTTACTTACCTATTTCACGGATCGGACTTTATTTATGTGTATGTCATCTTGCATACTGTCAAAATGTAACACTTTAAGTTGTTTTTTTAAGATGTAAAAAAGGGTTGTTGAAATGGCATTTGTATTGCAGGTACGGATTTCGTAATTTTGTTGAGTTTATTTTGCAACTAAAAGTAGGGCAAAATAGTAAAAAGTTTAGAGAGGAGAAACGAATTATGAAAAATACACTTTGGAGATCCAAGTTTTTAACCATTGTAGCTGCAAGTGCTTTGGGAGTACTTATTGGTGCAGCTATTGTAGCCGCAGTATTTAGAGAGCATATATTTGCTTCCAAGTATGCAGATATAGAGCGGTATTACCAATCTCAAAACCGAAAAAATTTTGAGTGGGCAGATTACAAGAAAATTCTTGACCAACAGCAAACTGCTTTTATTGAAGCTTCAAAAAACACAACGCCTTGTGTAGTTCATATCAAAACTAAAAGTGCCACTACTCGTAATTCTATTCATGATTTTTTCAATCCTTTTTTTGGGATTCCTAACCAACCTCACTATCAATCGGGTTCAGGTTCAGGCGTAATTATTAGCGAAAATGGCTATATTATTACCAACAACCATGTAGTAGGTGATGCTACTGAAATTAAAGTCATTCTTAACGACAAGCGTGAATTTGATGGCGAAATTGTAGGTACAGATCCTAACACTGACATAGCTGTGATAAAAATTGATGCTCGCAATTTGCCCTACATTAAATATGGTGATTCCGATAAACTGCAAGTAGGTGAGTGGGTACTTGCCGTAGGTAATCCTTTTAATCTTACCTCTACTGTTACAGCGGGAATTGTATCTGCAAAAGCTAGAAACATCAACATTATAGATAGAGATGACAAAAGCCGTTTTCCTATTGAAGCGTTTATCCAAACTGATGCAGCAGTAAACCCTGGTAACTCAGGTGGTGCTTTGGTAAATCTAAATAGTGAGCTGGTAGGTATCAATACAGCCATTGCTACAAACACAGGTGCATATCAAGGTTATTCTTTTGCTGTACCTATAAACTTAGCTCGCAAAGTTGCAGAAGATATTATCAACTATGGTGCTGTCCAAAGAGCATTACTTGGAGTAAATATCCAAGATGTGGATGGAAAATTAGCCAAAGAAAAGGGACTGTCTGTTAGCCAAGGCGTATATGTAATTAGCTTGGCTGAAAATGGAGCAGCAAAAAGTGCAGGAGTTATGGAAGGGGATGTAATTGTGAGTATAGACAATGTGAAAGTTAATTCCACAGCTGAACTTCAGGAGCAAGTTGGGCGCAGAAGACCTGGTGATAAAGTTAAACTCAAAATTATAAGAGGTGAAAAAGAAATGACAATAGATGTAGTACTGCGTAACAAAGATGGCAATACTAGCTTAATCAAAGAAGAAAAACTAGATGTCAATTCTATTCGCAGCAAGTTAGGTGCCTCATTCAGACCTATTAGCGATAACCTTAAAGCTAGATTTGATATAGAAAACGGATTAGAAGTCTATAACGTAGAAAATCAAGGTAAATTAGCCCAAGAGGGTATTAGCAACGGGTTTATTATTATTTCGGTAGATGAAAGACCTGTCAGAACAGTTGAGGATTTGGTAGATGCCTTCAATAGGAAAAAGACAGGTGCAGTGTTATTGACACTTATTACTCCTTTTGGTAAGAAAATATATCGGGCTATCCCTGCCAATTAAGCTTTTTAGAAAGTTTGTCAACAGTGAAGCCTAAAACAGCTTCACTGTTTTATTTTTTTGAATTTGGTAAAAAAATATACCTTTGCAATATGTTCAATACTTTGTTATACGAAATACAAAACGGCGTTTGTACTATAACTTTCAACCGCCCTGAAGTCTATAATGCTTTTAATGATGAAATTAGCTACGAATTTCAAGATGCGCTTAAAAAAGCAGAGCAAGATGAAAATGTAAGAGTACTTGTAATTACAGGCGCAGGTAAAGCTTTTTGTTCAGGGCAAGATTTGAAGGCTATAGCTGGGCAGAACCGCAATCTTGCAGAGTCGCTTCAAAAACGGTACAATCCAATCATTCGCCGTATGCGGAATATGCCCAAACCAATTATATGCCGCTTAAATGGGGTAGCCGCAGGTGCAGGGTGTTCTATGGCATTAGCTTGTGATATTATTGTAGCTGCCGAAGAAGCAAGTTTAATTGAAGTTTTTATCAATGTAGGATTAGTTTTGGATTCAGGTTCCTCTTACTTTTTACCACGTTTAGTAGGCAGTGCTAGAGCTTTTGAATTAGCGACTTTAGCCGAAAGAGTTACTGCAAAACAGGCTTATGAATGGGGCATGATTAACAAAGTAGTACCTATGGCAGAGTTAGACAATGCAGTTAAGTACTACACAGATAGATATGCTGCCGCGCCCACTAAGGCAATTGCTCTTATTAAACGTATGCTCAATAAATCCTTCCATTCTGACTTAGAAACCATGTTAGAATATGAGGTATATTGCCAAGAAATAGCAGGTAATACCGAAGATTACAAAGAAGGCGTACAAGCTTTTAACGAAAAGAGAAAACCTGTTTTCAAAGGTAGATAAGCAATTTGAACCCTAAGCAGGGTCTACGTTGATAACAATTCGAGTTTTTTTATGCTCTTCCTGTTCATAAAAAGTCCTAATGCTGCTTAAAATAACCTGCTTAGCAGCCGAAGCAGACTTGTGTCGGTCAATTTTTATAAGAATGTTCATGTGATATTCATTTTTGACGCGGGGGATAAGTGCAAATTCAGGTCCAAGTAAATAATCTCCAAAAGTAGGTTTGAGCATTTGAGCTAAGTATTGGGCATGTTTAATCAATTTTTCTTTGTCTTTGTGCCTAAGCTCTAAAAATATCAAGCGCGAAAAAGGCGGATAAAAAGATTTCTTTCGGTTTTCTAATTCTGCTTCATAAAATTCCTTATTTTGATGCTGAATAAGCATAGTAAGCACAGGATGCTTAGGATTGAGAGTTTGCAGAATAACTTTTCCTGTTTGATTTCCACGCCCTGCTCTACCACTAACTTGGGTAAGCATTTGAAAAGCTCGTTCAGATGCCCTAAAATCTGGATAGCGAAGCATTTGATCTGCATCAATAACGCCTACTACTCCCACAGTTTCAAAATCTAAACCTTTGGATACCATTTGCGTACCAATTAAAATGTCTGTTTTTTGTTGTTCAAAGTCTGTAATAATTTTAATGTAATTGTTTTTGCCACGAGTAGTATCTAAGTCCATACGAGCAATACGAGCTTCAGGAAATAGAATTTGAATATCTTGTTCTATACGTTCCGTGCCTATACCTATTTGTCGCCAGTCTGTACTATCACAATTTGGACAATGTAAAGGGATAAATTCTTGATAGCCACAGTAATGGCATTTGAGTTTGCGTTCATTTTTGTGTACTGTGAGGGAAATATCACAATACTGACACATATTAACGTATCCACAAGCTATACATTCCATTACAGGAGCGTAGCCCCTGCGGTTCTGAAATAAAATAACTTGTTGCTTTTGTTGAAGGCACTCTTCTATTGCGTTTAGTAAAGTATCCGAATAAAAATTAGCTACTTTTTGCTGTTCAGGTGTATATTTTTCAAGATTACGCTCTTTACGTTCTTTTTTCATATCTACGAGTATAATTTCGGGCATACCGTGTTCGGATATTCTCACATTCATATCTACTTTTTTATATCGCTCTTGAATAGCATTGTAATAACTCTCCATAGAAGGTGTAGCCGAACCAAAAATTAACTTCGCTCCGTGCAATTGAGCTAAAATATGCGCTACATCTCTAGCATGATAGCGAGGATTAGGTTCTTGCTGCTTAAAGGTACTTTCATGCTCTTCATCTACGATAATCAAACCTAAATTTTGAAAAGGCAAAAATATACCTGAACGTACAGCAATAACAAGTTTAAATTGCCCTTGTTTAACTTTATTCCATATTTCTATGCGTTCATTGTCCGAAAATCGAGAGTGGTACACTCCTACTTGTGATTCCCCAAAGTTTGCCATTAGCCGCTGTATAATTTGCTTAGTTAGAGCAATTTCGGGCAAAAGGAATAGAACCTGCTTGCCCATAGCAATAAACTTTTTGATAGTTTCAATATACACTTGAGTTTTTCCACTTCCCGTAACGCCATGCAGCAAAATAGGTCGGCTATTGGGCTTAGCAAATTCAGTGTCAATTTCGTAGAGCGCGTTAATTTGAGAAGGCTTCAAGTTAAAGTTAGGTAGTTCTACTTTGCCTAATTGCTGCAAATTTCTATCTTGCCTAACTTCTTTAATTACTACCAATCCTTTATCTACCAAACTTTTCAGTGCAGCAAGGTTAGATTTAGAAAGTTCTAAAGCTTGTTTTTGAGTAAGTGGAATTTTTCGCAGCTGATGCTGCACAATAACCATAAATAAATCGCTTTGTTTAGGTGCATTTTTAAGACTGTCAAAAATTGCTAAACCTTGTTTATTCAGGTCAATATTCGGGGCTACTTCTACCATTGGAACGGTTTTAGCCTTGTAATTCTCCTCAATAATGGTATAAACTATAATAATTTCTCGCTCACGAAGATACTTTATTCTTCCTTGTACGTTTTTGATATCTACCTTTTTAGGAATTTCTGCATATTCTACGGGGGCGTTCTCAATAATGTAGTTCAAAAGTTTTAGGTCTTTTTCATCTAATCCTGCTACATCTCCATCAAAAAAGGGATGAACTTGTACCATGAGCTTAGATTTAAGCTTAAAATTTGCAGGTAGAGCTGCTTGAAATACCTCTCCTAATGTGCAGCAATAGTATTGAGCAATAAATTCAAAAAGCTTGATTTGTTTCTCATCAATTAAGATTTCTTCATCTAATACTTCCTTGATAGGTTTAACGGCGAACTTAGGGGCTTCGTCAGTATAGCGAGTTTTGTATATAAGTCCTGTTAAAGTTCTGTTTTTACCAAATGGAGCAAGTACCCTTTTGCCTACGGCTACATGTTCTTTCCACTCTTCGGGAATAAGATATGTAAAACTATCTTGCAAATGTGTGGGCAGAATAACCTCAGCCAAGTGGTACATATTTGCAAATATAATTATAAAATTAGTTTTTTGCACAAAAGCAAAGTTTAAGCATAATTTTTTTGCGCTACGCAAAATTTATCTCCATAGAAAATGTATATTTGTATGTATGAGAACAGAAATTCAGCAGTATTTTGAACAGTTGCAAGAAGCAATATGCAGCGCTTTGGAAGCAGCAGATGAAAAAGGTAGGTTTCACGAAGATATATGGACACATCACAGTGGGGGTGGAGGGCGTACGCGCGTGCTTATGCACGGCAATGTAATAGAAAAAGGTGGTGTAAATTTTTCAGCTACCTGGGGCAAGCTTACTGAAAATATGGCTAAACGCATGAACGTCCCCGCTGTTGGCTATTTTGCCACAGGTATTTCTATTGTTATACATGGCTTTAATCCGTTTGTACCTACTATTCACATGAATGTAAGGTATTTTGAGTTGGAAAATGGCAAGTACTGGTTTGGCGGTGGAATTGACCTTACTCCCATGTATGTCATTTTAGAAGATGGTATTCGTTTTCATACAGGCTTAAAGGCAGTATGTGATAGCCATGACTCCGACTATTATCCTAAGTTCAAGCAGTGGGCAGATGAGTATTTTTATTTACCTCATCGTAGGGAGATGCGTGGTATTGGCGGGATATTTTTTGACTACATGGTAGAGGATGAAAAACATTCCAAAAGGGACATTTTTGCATTTGTGCAGTCAGTAGGTAATTTCTTTGCACCTTTTTACACTCAAATTATGGCTATGCGCAGGGATACACCGTTTACGCAGCAGCATAAAGATTTTCAGTTGTGGCGCAGAGGGCG
This sequence comes from Bacteroidia bacterium, assembly GCA_025056095.1. Taxonomy (NCBI): domain Bacteria; kingdom Pseudomonadati; phylum Bacteroidota; class Bacteroidia; species Bacteroidia bacterium. The sequence continues at coordinate 289 of JANWVW010000109.1, read as the reverse complement.
TTATGTAGAGTTCAATCTCATTTATGACCGAGGTACTTTATTTGGTTTAGAGCATCAAGGCAGGTCAGAGTCTATTTTGATGAGTTTACCGTATGAAGTTCGTTGGTTGTACAATTATCAACCTGAACCAAACAGTCAGGAAGCTTTCACGTTGGAGTATCTTCAACCTAAAGATTGGATTGGATTGAGTCAAGTTAAGGTATAACTTTTTTTTTGGGCGTGCCCTTGCCCACACTTCGCTTGCGCTTGTGTGGGCAAGGTCGGCGTGCTTCGGGCTACGCTCACGCTT
>JANWVW010000108.1 GCA_025056095.1 Bacteroidia bacterium | reverse complement strand
CGTTAGCGTAGCCCGTAGCACGCCGACCTTGCCCGCATGAGCGTTAGCGAAACGCGGGCAAGGGCACGCCCAAAAAAATATCAATTTTTGATTAGTAAAGCAATTCTCAAGAACCTAATTTTTAAGCAAAAACTCAACTGCTTTTTCTAATTGCTGATCTCTGCCTTTTACTACTTGGTCATAGTCATTGGGCTGCTTTATATCAGGTTCTAGTTGAGTATTTTCCATGTACTTACCATCATTACGAAGTATACCTACCTGCGGAATACCAAAATACAAAGTGTTATCCTGCAAAGTTTCCCACCATACTGCGGTTCCCGTACCTGGCACAGGCATGCCAATAAGCTTGCCCAACCCAAGGTATTGATACACATAAGGGAATACATTAGCATCAGAATAATTAGCTTCATTCATTAGAACTACCGATTTTTTATACCATCTGTCCAAAGGTTCGCCGCCCATGCCTTTTTGCTCTCGTGGATAAAAAGTAAGATATTTTTTACCACTCAAAAGCACCGCTAAATGATCATGCAACCATCCCCCACCATTACAACGTGTATCTACAATAATTCCCTCTTTTGCATGATACTTGCCCATCATTTTAGAAAACACTTCTCTAAAACTTGCATCATTCATGCCCCTTACATGCACATAGCCCAACCTACCTCCAGAAAGCTTATCCACCATAGCTTCCTGTATTTTTACCCATCGCTGGTACATTAGCTCGCTTTCCATAGCCAAAGAAATAGGCTTGACCGTAATTTCAAAACGTTTGTTATTTGCTTCGTCGTAAATAGTTAGCAAAGTAAATTTGCCTTCTTTGTGATTAAGTAGTTTGTAGAAATCTAATTCAGGAGTAATTTCAACATCATCAATTTTTTCAATAATCATTCCTGCTTTAACGTTGTCATAGTACCAGAGCGGACTTTTATCCATAATTTCAGCAATTTTGAGACCTTTGCCTGTGTAGTTTTCGTCATAAAAAACGCCAAGTGATGCAGTAGCATCATCTTTTGGATTGGGCGTGGGTCTGTAGCCTGCTCCTGTATGAGAAGCATTAAGTTCGCCAAGTAGCTCACTCAACATTTCTGCAAAATCCCTATTATGCGTGATATGAGGTAAAAAACGTTCGTATTCTTTTTTGTACATTTTCCAATCTACACCATGCATATCTTTTACATAAAACTTCTTGTAAGTTTGTCGCCAAACGTGTTCAAACAAGTATTTTCGTTCTTCTAACGGTTTGAGCTCCATTTCAGCATTAAACGATAATACTTTTTTTTCTCCATTTTCAGGGTTAACGCGGGTCATTGTGCCGTTGGAAACAATGTAAAGGAATTTGCCTTCTTTGTCTTGTATAATTCCTCCGAAAGGACCTTCTAGCTTTGTAATCAGTTTTACTTCGCGTTCGTAGAGTTTATGTACCCAAAGATCTGCACCTTTTTCAAAGCGAGTTAGGTAATATAATTTTTCTCCATCAGGGGAAAGGACTGCGTCTGAAACGTTAGAAGCATGAGTAGTTAAGCGCTCTGTACGCTCATCTAAATTTTTGAGATTGAGTATTAAGGGTTGTACTTCTTTTTTCTCTTCCTTTTTGTCTTTTTCTTCTTTTTTGTCTTTATCCTCTTTTTTGTTTTTATTTTCTAATTCCTTTTGGGCATCTAATTCGGCTTTACTCATTTTGAATCGTTGATAAGCAGTATTGTCGAACCACATGCCCATCACGTCAATTTCTGAACCTCCCCCACTTCCTGAACCTCTTCTGCCATATCTATCAGATAGCCAAATCATCATTTTACCTCCCAGCATCCACTTGGGCATGTTATCTAAATATCCGCTTTGAGTAAGGTTGATAGGAGGTTCTTTACCTGACACGTCAATTAAGCAGATATCTGATGACCATCGGTCATTGTCGTGGCATTCCGCTAATAGATAGCGGCTATCAGGGGACCAAGCAAAGTATATGTCGCCATCAACGTAAGAATAATTTTTTTCAGGTCCTAAAACAGTGCGAGATTGCTTGGTAGCTAAATTGTAGACTTTAATAGTGTTTCGCTCTTCTAAGTAAGCAATTTCTTTTCCATCAGGTGAATAAACAGGCTGAAATTCTTCTTCCTCATTTTCTAACAAGGGTTCTTCTTTGAGAATAGTAGCAAGATAAAAATAAGGCTCATCCTCCCGTACTTTTTTTGTTTGGTAAATGTTCCAGCTTCCGTTCCTTTCGCTTGCGTATAGAATAGCTTTGCCATCAGGGCTGAAGCTTACACTGCGTTCTTGTTCAGGGGTATTAGTGATGCGTTTAGTAGTACCATGCTCTAATGAAGCTACAAAGACCTCTCCTCGTACCACAAAGACTACTTCCTTTCCATTAGGCGAAATTTCTAACTCTGTAGCACCTGTGGTGAAATGTTCAAAACGATGCTCGTTCTCCTTGTTATCATTGATTATTTGAATATTAACTTTAATGTCCTCGTTTCCTTTGCGAATATAGATTTCTCCCCTGTAACCATAACATAAGGTACCATCACTCGCCATACTTAAAAAACGAACGGGGTGGTCTTTATGCTTGGTAATTTGAGTAAGTTGCTTAGGATTATCCAATGACATTTTCCATATATTAAAAGAACCACTTCGTTCGCTAAGAAAATATAACTCTTTTTCATCAGGAGTGAGTATGGGGTTTCTGTCTTCACCTTCAAAGTCAGTTAGTTTGGTATGTTTTCCTGTATTAGCGTCGTATACCCATATATCTCGAGTTACTGATGAAGTGTGGTGTTTTCTAAATGGGTCTTCACCTCCTTTTATATCGTGATAGTAAAGTTTTTTACCTGTTTTATCCCATACAGCATCTTCGGCAGGCGTAGATAAAATTTGCTTTTGTCTACCACCAGTAGTAGGCACTGCATACAGTTCTGAAAAAGCCCTGTAAGGAAACATCACGCTGCTTACTGCGTCCATGCGAGTAGCTTTGAATAAGACATTTTTATTATCAGGCGTGAAAGAAAAAGGAATGTCATTACCGCTATGGTAAGTTAAACGTAAAGGTGCTCCCCCGTTTTCGGAAATTAAAAAAATATCATAATTACCATATCGGTCAGATGCAAAAGCTATACTTTTTCCATCTTTTGACCACACAGGGCGAGTATCATGAGCAGGGTGCTGAGTTAGAGGTATAGCTAACCCGCCTTGTACACTAACTTTGTAAATGTCCCCTTGATAGCTAAAAGCAATATACTTTCCATCAGGAGAAATAGTAGGATAGCGCATCCATAAAGGACTATTTTGACATAGTAAGCCTCTTATAGGCAAAAAGAAATAGATTATTGAAATTAAAAAGATATTTTTCATTGGATTAAGCATGAATTTCACGCAAATATGACAAATTTCTATTAAACTTAAAGTACTGTAAATGCAGACTACACAATAGAGAAACGCTTTTGTACGAAAAAACTGTTTACTACGGTAGATTTGTTATTATATTTGCGTTATGTTCAAGTCTGCCCAATCTTTTGCAGAATCTCAGATTACCAAAAAAATAGAAGTAATAGCTGTTGGAGTGTACTTACCTCAACAGTCTTCCCCTGCGCATCAGCGATATATTTTTGCTTACAAAATAAAAATTATCAATCATGGGGAAAGAACTGTACAACTACTTCGCCGCAAGTGGATTATTACAGATGGTTTAGGACGCATAAGAGAAGTAGAAGGCGAAGGTGTAATTGGTCAGCAGCCCATTTTAGAACCTGGTCAAAGTCATGAGTATGTTAGCGGTACAGACATGCCCACACCGATAGGTAACATGAAGGGCTATTATACCATGCGCTATACAGATACAAATGAACTATTTAATGTCAATATCCCTGCTTTTACTCTATGTATTCCTGAATTACTTAACTAAAATTTAAACATATTACTTCTAAACAATTTGATAGCAATAGCCAACAACACTACCCCAAATGTTTTACGAACTACTACCACTCCACTAGGTCCGAGGACCTTTTCTATCCATACACAGCTCCGCAAAACAAGGTAGACAATGACCATGTTAATACATACTCCAATTACAATCACTGCATCATTAAATTGAGATTTGAGCGAAAGAAGCGTCGTCATTGTTCCTGCACCTGCAATTAAAGGAAAAGCAATCGGCACAACGCTAGCGCTGCTACCTGTGGTATCTCCTCTAAATAATCGCACCCCTAATACCATTTCTAATGCAATAAAAAATATCACAATAGAACCTGCTACGGCAAAACTAGGTAAATCTATCCCCATTAAAGATAAAAACTGCTCACCTGTGAAAAGAAAAATTATCATGATAGTACCTGCCACAACACTTGCTTTTAGTGCTTTTATCTCACCAACCTGCTGACGTGTGGCTATAATTACAGGAATGCTCCCTACAATATCGATAATAGCAAATAATGTCAAAGTTACGCTTAGCAGGTCTTTAAGAGAAAAATTTTCAAACATGCCACAAAAGTAGAGAAAATTGCTTACGGTTGGTATGGTCATAAAATTTGTGCAGGGCATATTCTGCTATGAAAACTGTTTTTTAGTGTATTTTTGTACATGCGATTTTTGGTTTTAGTTTGTTTTATCACTCATTTGGTAGTAGCACAGCATACGTATGTTCCTTTACAATCTTCATTAGCGCAGTATGTAGAGCGATTGGAAATATTAGGATACAGTGAGGATATGGGCAGCAGCTTTATTAAACCTTACAGGCGCGACTATGCTTATACCTTAATTCAAAAAGCAGATAGTGCACAAACAATTTGGCGTAGCCAAAGAAACAAGCTCAAAGTCAAAGATGTGCAAGGTAAAATGGACTCGGTAAAAGGCATATTCCGCTACTTTTATACAAACTATCGTGATATTTACAGCTACCAAAGCAAAGATTTTGATTTTTTTATCAATCCTGTTATTTATGGTGCCGTAGGAATAAGAGAAGGCAACAACCTAAACGGCATTTATCTAAAAGAGCGTGCATATCAAAATTCGAGAGGACTAAACATTCGCGGCAGATTGGGCAACAGAATTGGATATTTTACCGAAGTGATAGACAATCAATTTGTGCCTGATATGTACATATCTAACTACATTCAGACCTACCAAGTAGTTCCAGGTGAAAATTTTCTCAAAACTTTCAAAACTCGCGGGTATGATTTTGCTACTGTTAAAGGATACGTTGATGTAAGAGCTCACAAGTATATACAGCTACAGTTTGGAAGGGATAGAAATTTTTGGGGACAAGGGCAATCCTCGTTGATTTTGTCAGATTTTGCCACAGACTATTTATTTCTTAAAGTGCAAACTACTGTATGGAAAATTCAATATACCAATTTGTATACTCAACTAGTAGATTTCAGGTACAATAAACCTGATGCTATTGGTGCTTATCCGCGCAAGTACGCTACCTTTCACCGATTAGGCTACAACCTGACAAAAAATATTAACATAGGTCTTTCTGAATGTGTAGTAGCCGCATCTTACAACCCTAATGGACACAGAGGTTTTGAATTGCAGTATCTTAATCCCGTTATTTTTTATCGCTCTGTGGAGCAGTATATTGGTAGCCCTGATAATTCTTTTCTCAATGCAGATGCTACCATTCGTATAGCTAAAAGAGTTAAGTTACATGGGCAATTTGTATTAGATGACTACAATGTGGGTAATCGTAAGTATGGTAAGGGCTGGTGGGGCAATAAATATGCTTATCAATTGGGGGCTAAATACATCAACGTGCTTGGAGTGAGAAATTTAGACGTAGCTGTTGAATATACTCGCATACGCCCTTATACCTTTGGACATTACAACGTTTCTGCTAACTATGCACACTATAATCAATATCTTGGGCACTATCTTGGTGCTAATGCGCATGAGGTAGTGGGTACAATTCTCTACACACCTGTAAAAAATTTAGAATGTGAGTTGATAGCTTCTTATGCACAGTATGGGGCTAACTCTACCGATGGCTACGAATACGGAGCAAATATATTTGCAAGCAATAACTTAAAGCTTCAAGATTACAATAATGTAACTTTGCAAGGCGTGCTTACGGAAGTTCGGTTTGTGTATGCAAGAGTTAGCTATGAGTTTTTTCCTAACATGTATTACGATCTGTTATTCCGTATGCGGACAGAAAAAGACCGTTTGGTCAAAAATACCTCTTCTTCTGTTTTGATGACAGGGGTTCGTATTAACTTTGAACCCAGGCGATATAAATTTTAATCTTTTTTTCGTAAGTGGTACATAATGTTTGAAGGATTGAATTTTTTAATTTTTTGGGCGTGTCCTTGCCCACACTTCGCTTGCGCTTGTGTGGGCAAGGACGGCGTGCTACGGGCTACGTGCGGAATGCCCCGACCCTTGCGCAGCAAGGGGCACGCCCAAAAAAGAAACCTAAAAAAATGCGGAGCTCTATTCAAAAAGCTCCGCAGAAACAGAAATCATAAGTAGTAATAAGAGCTATGAGTTATTCGTCAATTTTGGTAATTTTATGAGAAAGTACATTTCCTTTAGTATCGGTAAATACCCAGTTGTACACACCTTTGCTTAATGTAGAAGTGTTGACAGTAATAGTGTGGCTACCTGCTTTTAACACATAAGTCTTGTTAATAATTGCTTGACCTAATGCGTTATAGACAGCAAGTTGAATATTGTTATCTTCATTGAGATTGAATACAACTTGGGCTTGGTTGCTCATGGGATTAGGATATATTTCTATACCCCAAGATAAATTGCCATCTAGTAAAGTTGCTTCGGCAATGTTAGAATACATTACTTGTCCGTCTTTACTTACTTGGCGTACACGATAGAAATAAGTATGATTTTTTACAACTGCGTGGTCATCATGAGTATAATGGCGAGGAGTAGAGGAATTACCTAAGCTATTTTGATAGGTTATATCGTTGAAAGATAGTCCATTATCATCAGAGCGTTCAAGATAAAAGCCTTTAACGTTAGCTTCCACGTTTGTTGTCCATTTTAGTCCGATGTGATTTTCTTTACCTTGTGCAACAAGCTTAATTTCTGTTACAGGGAAGGTACAAGCGGGGGTTCCGTCAAAGATAGGTACATTGTTCCACCAGCCTGCTAAGGCAAAGTTTTCAGTGTTATAGTTACCGTTGTAGGGGTTATCTTGTGTCCAAGACAAAAGAGGTGAAGCGTTTACTGTAGTAGAAATGGTAGGTGTTTGGTTTTGCCAAATTGTACCGATGAGGTTAGCAATTGTTACATGATTAGCATCACAAACATTATCTGCTGTAAAGTCATGGTGAATGCGTATGGTTACGTTATCAGCACCTGCAAGGGTATGGTTAATAATGTGATAGTATGCTTGGTTGATAGAGAAGAGTTCTTCACCTGGGTCGGTATCTAAGTTGCTGCTCAAAGCAGTAGGGTTACTATTTTCCATTCGGACGAGGTAACCCTTGTTAGCAACTGCGGCAGGAGTGATAATCTCAACAGGTCTGAAACGAGGGGTACCTGTCAATGAACCCACAGGGAAAAAGTAAGTACCAGCTAGGGAGGTAGTGCGCCCTAATCTACCTGCGCCACTACTAATAACCATGCCTTCATTAGTTGCGTTGCTGTATGGAGCAGTTACAGCCCCTGTGCGAGTGATGGCTGTAGTTGCAGGATTGACCACAGAGCAGATAAAAGTTTGAGTGTTTAGGACTTCGTTATTAAGGTTTAATACACCTGAAAAGTTAGTAGGAGGTGAACCGAGATTAGTAGCATCAGAGTTTGCACCTACAAAAATGTTTTGTGTCATAATTTTTTGAGTAACTGTGGCGTTGTCAGCAACTACTCCTATGCTGCTACCTGCTACTGTACTACTTTTGAGGGTTAGATTAAAAAATGTAGTAGGGAATGTACCACCTATATTTTGGTTAATGTTTGCGCCAATTGTTACAGTCCCTGTTCCAGATAGTAAGCCTGGTCCTGCATTGTTGGTCCAATCGCCGCCACCTACATTTGCTTCTACATAAATGTTCCCGTTGTTAGTAATTTGGCTGCTAGCTCCTGTTGCATTTAAGCCCCCAAAAATCCATACTTCTGCGCCTGACTGTACAGTTACTGTGGCTCCATTGATAAAGAATAAATCTTGCGACCTGCTAGACAGGGCAGCGGTAAGCAAGAAGAGAACATATATTTTTTTCATAATTCCTCCAACTAAAATAATCCCAAAACTAAAAACATTTTTTGATATTCGCAAGACCTTTTAAAAAATTTTTACAGAAAAAATGAACTAAACCATTTAAAGCAGCGTAAAAAGGGTATGAACAAGGTTAAATTATTTCTGTCTTTTCTTTCTTTAATTGTAGCAGTTGCTTTCAGTTTGTCAAAATTGCCGGCTAATTCTAGCGGTGCGCCATCAGGTAAAGCAGGCGCCCCAGCAGAGAGCGGTGCTACTTGTACAGGTTGCCACGGAGGTATAAACACACCTCTAACAGGACTAATCACTTCCAATATCCCTACCTCAGGTTTTGTACCAGGTCAGACTTATACCATAACGGCTACCATCAGTAGACCAGGAGTAACAAAATATGGATTCTCAATATCTCCTCAAAATAATTCAGGGGCTTTAATGGGAAACATGATTATTACTAACCCCGAAACACAGCTTGTGGGCATGAATAAATATGTTACGCACACCTCCTCAGGCACTAATGCCCCATCAGGTACAAAAACATGGACATTTGATTGGATAGCACCCACAGCTGACAGTGTTGTTTTCTACGGCGCTTTTCTTGCGGCAAATGGAAATAGTACGTCTAGTGGAGATAATACCTTTACTAGCCAATTGAAAGTATATAGTCAAACTTACTTGTCTTTACAACATAAAGAACGGTTAGATAAAAGTATTATTTGCTATCCTAATCCCGTAACAGATAACCAAGTTACTATTCACACAGATATAGACAAAATACAAACCATCCAGATATGTGATTACCAGGGAAGATTTATTTACGCAAAAGATAATATAAACCAAAAAACAATAACACTCGGCTTACAAGACTACCAACCAGGTGTTTATTTCATTCAGGTTACTTTGCAAAATCATGGGGTAATCAGTAAAAAAGTACTTAAGTCTATAAACTGATTCATAAAAACAAATTTCCTACCTAATCGTAAAGACTAACTTTCTTTTGAGTTGAAAACGCAGTTTAGTTGCTCGGTTAGTCATCAAAAGGGAAAGCTCGGAGTATCTTTTATCAAATGCCCAAATAGATAATCAAATTAAATCGGCAAGCTTATTTTATTCCGTTTGTAGGTCATAAAGCAACACGTTTTGTCAAACAGTAGCAGGCAGGATTCAGACACTTAACTATTAGTGTACTCAGGTGTGATTTGCTTGGGAACTTTAATTTTTTGGGCGTGCCCTTGTGGGCGTTTCGCTGCGCTCATGCCCACAAGGTCGGCGTGCTGCGGGCTACGCTAACGCT
>JANWVW010000107.1 GCA_025056095.1 Bacteroidia bacterium | reverse complement strand
TGTTTAGAGACACTTTCTACAAACTCATTCCAACTGCGGTACAAAATATCGTTCGTAAAATGGTCATATTCATCAAACAAAATGTAAATAGGTTTGTCTTCAGGATAGTTTCTAAAAAACAGGTATATCATCTCTTCTGCATCTCTGCTTTGAATAATTTGTGTAAGTGTAGCTGTGTCAAAAATTGTGTATTTGAGGTTGAACTGTTGCAAACTTCCTTGTACAGATACTCCAAATCCTCGTTTTGCGCGTTCCTTGTTGCTGGCATCTATTCCACTAAAATCAAAAAATAGAATGCGATAGGAGTTGTGTAGGGGTGTGGGATTTTTGCCGATGTAGTAGTTTCCAAAGAGTTGGTCAAATTTGTGGGCTTGATTGATGTCGTAGTAGTACTCTAAAATAGAGAGCCACAAGCTTTTACCAAATCTGCGAGGACGTAAAAAGGATACATTTCTTTCTTTATGTCGCTCTAATTTTTCTATGAAAATAGTTTTATCTACAAACACGTAGTTATCTTTGACCAGTGTTTCAAAGTTGCTTATGCCGTAGGGGAAGAATACTTGGTTCATGTAGTAAAGATACGCGTTTTATGGGATGGTGAGGTTTGTTTTTTGCGTGAGGCATGCGGAGGGTGGGCGTTAGCCCAGTGCGGAGCGAAGCGCAGCACCGAAGCGATAGCGTAGCCCGCAGCACGCCGACCTTGTGGGCAAAAGCCCACAAGGGCACGCCCAAAAACTACTCATTCATTCGTATATTATTCAAATGGGATACCCAGCACTTCCCTTGAAACACACTTTGAACTTGGCTAAGTATTCGGGCTGTTTCTCCTTCGTTGGGATATTCTAATACACTTGCATGCTCCTGCGTACGTATGTTCAAATGCGGATTCTGTGGAAATATAAAAACCTTAGAAAAAGATAAGCGCCCCAAACTGTTACACACTTCGCTTAGCGCAAGGTTCTGATTTTGCCAAATACACGTCAATACCAATGCACGAGATAAAGTAAAACATTGCTCAATTTTTTGGTTATCAAAAATATAGCTGCCTTCTTGAAGTTTGAGTATTCCCCAATGATGCAAATGAAACAATGAATTTGAAACTAAATGCTCACTCAAAAAGGCTGAAATGCGCTTAGCTTCAAAATATTGCTCTTCTGCGGTTTGTCCTTCTGTATCTACGTATAGAACAAAGTTTTGGGCGTTTTGTGTATTTTTGTGCAAGAACTTAGCAAAATCATTCATGAACACAGGGTCCTGCACTTGTACCTTGCGCAATATCCAAAGATATCGGATTTTTTGCGTCATTAAGCAGGTAGATTTTTGTATTTTTGAATTACTTTTTTAGCCACTTGGTCTATATCTCCTGCGCCCATAATCACTACTACGGGGTAAGTCTTACTTTTGAGATAAATATAACTTGCAGCATTGTCGTAATCTATCAATTGCTTTGAGGGACTTTTGACTTCACGAAAAATAAGCTCAGCGCTTACTCCTTCAATAGGTTGTTCGCGCGCGGGATAAATTGGTAAAAGCACTACCTTGTGGGCTAAACTAAGCGCTTCGGCAAATTCCTTGTAGAAATGTTGAGTTCGGGAATATAAATGAGGTTGAAAAACAGCCATAATTTTGCGAGTGGGATACATACGTTTGACAGATTCTAATGTTTTTCTAATTTCTTCAGGGTGATGTGCATAGTCATCTATAATAGTGCATTCAGGATGTGGATGAACTTCAAAACGCCTTTCTACTCCCTGATAGGATGCTACTGCTTCTTTAACGGCTTCTTTGTCTAAACCTAATATTTCCGCTAACGTAATTCCTGCCATGACGTTGAGTAAATTGTGCCATCCTGAAATGTTGAGTTTGAAGTTAGAAAGATAGTCTTCGCCGTGTTTGAGTATGTCAAATGTGAATTTGCCGTATTTGAAGACAATGTTATCCGCAGTGTAATCGGCTGCATCTTCTACACCGTAGCTCACTCTCGGAATTTTTTTAATTGAGGTTATTATTTTTCTCAAATCGGCGTCATTGTCATAGTAGAGAATAGCCCCTTCGGGGTTGGTTTTTTCTATAAATTGCTTATAAGCTTCTTGGACTTTTTCTTTTGTGCCGTAAATGTCTAAGTGGTCAGGGTCTACGCTGGTAACTACGCTGATGTAGGGATTAAGCTGCAAAAAAGAACGGTCGTACTCATCTGCTTCTACAACTAACCACTCGCTATCGCCTTGAATATAATTTGTGCCATAGTTTTTGGAGATACCACCTAAAAAAGCACTAGCCCCTACACCACAGTGATTGAGAATATGTGTAATAATGGTAGCCGTTGAAGTTTTTCCGTGCGCGCCCGCGATAGCTATGCACTTGTATTGATTTGCAATAGCGCCTAAAACCTCTGCGCGCTTGTATAAAGGGGCTTCTTGAGCTATAAGGTAAGCTAATTCTTCGTTTTCTTCGGGTTTTACGGCAGGTGTGTAAATAAAAATATCGGTATCTTCTGTTAAGTGGTCTGTATCTATGTCATGATAAACTTTAATTCCTTCTTTTACTAATTGTTGAGTTAAAGCAGTTTCGTTTCGGTCGTAGCCTTCAACTATTGCGCCTTGGGCTTTGAAGTACCGTGCGAGCGCACTCATTCCAATTCCACCTATTCCGATAAAATAAACTTTTTTAATGTTGCTTAAATCTATGTTCATATTGTTGCAAAAATAGTAACATTTTTTATTGACAAGGCAGATTTTACGAAGTTATTTTTCCATCTTTGATGTGCAGTATTCTGTGAGATTGTGCGGCTAATTCAGGATTATGTGTAGCGATTAGAAAGGTCTGTCCAAATTCTTGTGAGAGCTGAAAAAATAAACTATGCAAGTGTTGGGCATTGGCAGAGTCCAAGTTTCCCGAAGGTTCATCGGCTAAAATGAGCTTAGGGTTGTTAATCAAGGCGCGGGCTACGGCTACTCTTTGTTGCTCTCCCCCTGAAAGTTGGCTGGGCTTGTGGTTCATCCGTTCGGATAGACCTAAGTAAGCTAACCACTCTTTGGCTTTGGGCAGGTATTCCTTTTTGGATTTGCCTTGTATCATAGCAGGGATGCATACGTTTTCTAGTGCTGTAAATTCAGGTAAAAGGTAGTGAAATTGAAATATTAGTCCTATTTTTTGGTTGCGGTAGTGAGCCATTTCTTTGGAAGAAAGTTGAGATATAGAAACGCCTTCAAAAATAATTTGACCGCTATCTGCTTTGTCCAATCCTGCAATTAAATGAAGCAAGGTAGATTTACCTGCCCCAGAGGCACCTACTAGGGCTACTACCTCTCCTTTTTGTATCTCAAAATGGATATCTTTGAGAATTTCTAAATTACCATATCGTTTGTATAGACCTTGTATTTGTAGCATTTACTGCAAAGTTATATTAAGTTGATAAATGATTTTGAAAGTTTAATTTTCTTTTTGGGTGTGCCCCTTGCTGCGTCAGCAAGGGACATTCCGCACGTAGCCGGAAGCACGACAACCTTGCCCACACAAGCGCAAGCGAAGTGTGGGCAAGGGCACACCTAAAAAAATATCAATAATTCATCTCACAAATAATAAAACTCTCCGCACGTGATGAGGCTTTTTACTGGCATGTAAAAATGGGCTAAAGCTAACCTTGTTCAGTTCTTGCGTTCCACTTGTTCAAAAAACTACCTCAACAGCTACTCGCCCTTATAGGAAACCCATTGTCGTTCGGTTTCGTAGAGCGTAATTTCATACAAGCACGCATTTTCTCTTTTGAGCAAGGGATACAAAATTTCCCAAAACTTCATTGCCAACACCTCTGTGGTAGGATTAAGCCCTTTCATAAAGTCTACATCAAGCGTGAGGTTTTTGTGGTCAACTTTGGAGATAATGTGCTTTTCTGCAATTTCCTTAATTTCTTTCAAATCCATGACGTAGCCTGTTTCAGGATTGATATTTCCTGCAACAGTAATATCCAAAGTATAGTTATGCCCATGCCAATTTTCATTAGCACAAGGTCCAAAAACACGTTTATTTTCTTCTGGTGTCCAATTATCATTCCACAATTTATGCGTAGCGTTGAAATACAAACGTCTCGTAATGTAAATCATAGATGAAAAACCTGCTTTTTGAGTTGCAAATATACAAAAAAAGGAGTGCCTATCAACGCAGTAATAATTCCTATGGGAATACCTACGGGCGGGTATAGCCAACGTACTAAAATGTCTGCACTCATAAGATAAGTGCCGCCTATCACGATAGATAAAGGAACAAGTTTTTTATGCGGCGCGCCGACTAATCCCCGCGCAAAATGCGGTATCATCAGACCAACAAAGCCAATCGGACCAGAGATTGCTACTACTGTGGCTACCATAAGACTCGTAAGCATGAGCATTTGATATTGAAAGCTTTTTACTGAAAGCCCTAAATTTCTTGCGTTCTGTGAAGAGAGATAAGCAATATCTAAACTTTTATGATGAAGCAAAGCCCAAGCACTTCCGACTGACAAAGCAAAAATTAAAAAAACTAAATATGAGCTATTGCTGTATTCAAATCCGCCCATTGTCCAAAAGATAATCATACGAAGTTTTTCAGTGTGAGCAGATTGATACGTAAGCCAAGCTAAGGCAGCATTAGCCAAGGAAGATAGCGCAATACCTACAAGCAACACATTATGAAGATAATTTTCAGATTTGAATGCCCCAAGATGAAGAGCAAGCCAAGTGATAGTAATAGCCCCTAAAAAAGCAAACAAAGGATAGCTGACTATTCCTAAATACGCAGGTAAATAACCTAAAACTAATAAGCTCACACCTAACGATGCACCTGCGGAAGTACCTAAAATGTAAGGATCTGCTAATCCATTACGGAATAAAGACTGCATAATCAAACCACATAGCGACAAAATAGCTCCACACAGCCACGCCGTAGCTAGGCGTACAAAGCGCAGCTGCCACACTACAATAAATACTTCTGATTCGCGATGCCTTAAACTATTCCATATCTGTTGTGTATTGTAAGAAAATTCGCCTATTTGCAAGCCCACATAAGCAATGATGACTGAAATAAGCCCAAAAAAGAACAACCATTTTAACATTTAGATTTTCATAATCTCTGCTTCTTTTTGCTTCAAGTGGGCATCAATTTGAGCAATGAAGTTATCGGTTTGTTTTTGCATCTCATTTTCCCCTGCTTTGACTTCATCTTCGGACACGCCGCTTTTAGCTAATTTTTTAATTTTTTCATTGTACTCCCTACGAATATTACGAACGGCTATTTTAGCTTCCTCACCTACTTGTTTAGCTTGTTTTACCAGTTCTTTTCTGCGCTCTTCAGTCAGGGCAGGTACTAAGATTCGGATAATACTGCCATCCGAAGTAGGATTAAAACCTAAATTTGCATCACGAATGGCTTTTTCTATAACAGGAATGAGATTTTTTTCCCATGCTTGAACCGTGAGAGTTTTAGCATCAGTAGCAGTGATATGGGCTAGTTGGTTAAGAGGTGTGGGTGTGCCGTAGTAATCCACTTTTACGCCGTCCAACATTACAGGACTTGCCTTTCCTGCACGAATTTTAGCCAACTCTCCTTCTAAGTGCTCCACTGCCTTTTTCATTTGTGCTGCGGCTTCGGAGATAATCTTTTTAATCTCACTCATAGCTTGTGATTTTTTATGACAAAATTACGCAAAAATACCTAATCAAATGAAATACGGAATGAAAACAGGACTTTGAGAAATTTTTAGGGTGGCACTGCTTTGCAGGGCACCCCAAAGCTCTAAAATCCACAATGGTTCGATTAAAACGGTTTTTAGTTTATCGGAAGGTTTTACGCAAGTGAACCTTTTGCTTTTGTCGTAGTTCCGATAGTGGTACGATTAAATTTTGCCGCGTTTTTGATTTGTGAAAGGTTAAAGAACTCAACACGGCTTGTTGGAATTCAAACTTTCCGCAATAATACAATTAATATCCGCTTTTATGGAAAAAAATTTTTTTAATAGGAATGCGGTATTAAGTCTAAAAAATGATTTGATTTTTTGGGCGTGCCCCTTGCTGCGCAAGGGTCGGGGCATTCCGCACCTAGCCCGTAGCACGCCGACCTTGTGGGCATGAGCGCCAGCGAAATGCCCACAAGGGCACGCCCAAAAAAATAATCTATCAATTTGTTAAAAAATTCACATTAAGGCTCTTAACTACATTCTTATACTCACTTTGACCTTGATTAAGTCAAAATCTCATTTTTAAGTTTTTATCTAAACTTTGCATAGTTTTGCAATTAAAGCACCAATGATGAGATGTTGGATATTATGGATAAGTATCTGTTGCTTTTTTTTACAAGGTTTGTGTCAGGAGAAATACGTTTATTGTATCCAAAAAGCTCAAGACAAAATTATTTTAGATGGTAAAATTACCGAAAAATCTTGGGAAGTTGCCCAAAAAGCTACAGACTTTTGGCAGTCTTTTCCATACGACACGAGCTACTGTAAGTCCAAAACCGTAGCAATGATGACCTACGACGAAGAATTTTTGTACGTGGGCGCTATTTGCTACGATTCTTTGCAAGGAGAATATGTGGTACAATCCTTAAAACGCGACTTTTCATATCCCCGCACAGATGCTTTCGCCGTTTATTTAGATCCTTTGTGCGACAAAACAAATGGTTTTAATTTCACTGTAAGTCCCTACAATGTTCAAAGAGAAGGGATTCTCAACGATGGCGGAAGTATGGGAGTTACCACTAGTTGGGACAATAAATGGTACTCTCAAACTTGTATTGAACTTGGTAAATGGACTGTGGAAATGGCTATCCCGTTCAAAACACTGCGATATAAAACAGATAGAAAAATTTGGCGCGTAAACTTTTCTCGTAACGACTTGAAGCGGAATGAAAACGGCGCTTGGCATCCCGTACCACGCCAGTTTAATATTGCACATTTAGCATATACAGGTGTTTTAGAATGGGACTCTTATCCTCCTCCCCCAGGCATGAATGTAGTCCTGATACCTTATGCAATTGCGCGCGCAGAGCAAGATTATCAAAACAAAATTCCCCTGCAAACCAAGCCAAATACAGGCTTGGACGCAAAAGTAGGAATTACACCTTCGCTTAATTTAGACCTAACTTTTAATCCCGATTTTTCCCAAGTAGAAGTAGATAGACAAGTAACAAACTTGAGCCGCTTTACCTTGTTTTTTCCTGAACGTAGAAACTTCTTTTTAGAAAATAGTGATTTATTTGAACGTTTTGGGTTTTCTAAAATTCGCCCTTTCTTTTCAAGAAATATCGGCTTATACAATGGAAAAGTAGTTCCGATTATTGCAGGAGCAAGATTAAGCGGTAAAGTCAACCAAAACTGGCGCATAGGCGCTATGTCTATGCAAACCGAAGGCGTGCGAGAATTACAGTTGAGTAGCTATAATTACAGCGTTTTTGCAGTACAGCGCAAAGTATTTGAGCGGTCTAATATAGCTGCTATTTTGGTCAATAAACAATCTGTACAAGGTTCAGAAATACAATATGCACAGTACAATCGTTTAGCTGGAATAGACTACAACTTAGCTTCAAAAGATGGCAAATGGCAAGGTAAATTGTTTTATCACCATACTTTTTCACCGAACAACAAGTCTCGGGACCAAAATGCACATGCTAGTTGGATTATGTACAATACGCGCAAAGTGCAAGCACACTGGAATCATGAATTTGTGGGAAATAACTACAACGCCGAAGTAGGCTTTGTGCCGCGTAAAAACTATGTCCGTTTAGAACCTATGGTCTATGTGTATTTTTATCCCAAAAGTAGATGGGTTAATAATTTTAATTTTGGCTTATATACAGACATGTATTTTGATAGAAAAGGCAATTTTTTGGACAGAATCATTCGTTTGAGCCATGTTACAAACTTTCAAAGTAGCGCGCATGTAGATGTTTCACTTGAAGATATCTACACGTATTTATTTTTTCCTTTTGACCCCAGTGGTACGAATAGCAAACCTTTGCCCATAGGAGGATACTATTACAAGCAAGCAAATGTAAGTTTTACCTCTAATTTTAGAAAAACTTTTTCATACAGTGTTTTAAGTACTTATGGGACATATTTCATCGGACATAAATGGACTTCCACAGCAGAGGTCAATTATCGTTGGCAGCCATACGCAGCTTTTGGCTTGAAAGCAGATTTTAATCAGATAACACTTCCTAAACCTTATACTTCTGCGGATTTAGTTTTAATAGGCACTACAATAGAAATTACTTTTACGAACAACTTGTTTTTTACTACCTTTCTTCAATACAACACCCAAATCAATAACATGAACATTAACTCTCGCTTGCAATGGCGATTCAAGCCAATGTCAGATTTGTTTATTGTTTATACGGATAACTATGCTACGCATAATCTTGCAGTTAAAAATAGGGCATTAGTGATTAAATTAACATATTGGCTGAATGTTTAGTTATTTTCTGTGAACTACTCCTTGAATAATGTTGAGGTTAGTATATATGTTTAAGCTGTCCTTTGTTTGCTTTGAGTTCAAGTCTTTGTAGTAGTATAGCTTGTGCTTGGAGTAGACTATCAATTTACTTTCATCAAAATCGCAAATAAAGCCTTGTATAGGTTCGCTGTGCGGTAGTAATGACTGATTGACGTAAAGTTTATTGTGGTAAAGTTCTACAAAGCCAATAAATTCTTTGCCGTAAAATTTTTGTCCGTATGGGGAATATGCGGCTTGCCGTAGAGGATAGGTATAGGTACTTTTTTGCAGAATATCATCATTGACGTTGAAAGAGTATAGTTCAGGCAGGCTGTCAGTAGAGAAACCTCTTACCCATAAAACGTATCGGTAGATTTGTTTGATGCTATTTACAGGTTCTTTTTTTATCAGGGCGCGGGTAGGCACATCTACCACAATAAAGGTAGCATCAGAGCTTTGTGCCGAAGCCGCATAGAGTTTATTATTTGCAAACAATATGTGATTAAGGCTGGAAGTGTATGTATGAACTTCTGTTTTTTTTCTTTTTCGGTGATAAAAAGCTATTTTTCCATTTTCAGATGCAATAAAAAACCATTCTTTTTTGTCAGGATGTTGCGCTAAGTCTATGGGAAAAAAGTCTTTTCCAAAATTCAAAGTTTCTTTTATTTGGCGTGTAGAAAGGTCAACTATGTAGATGCATTTTTGATTAGGGCAAGGTATCCAAAGTTCATCATCTAAGCAGACTATATGTGCTACGGTACTATCTAAAGTAATAGAAAAGGGGCTGATATTCATGTTTTCGGAATTTAGGTATAATAATTTATGGGCATTTGTGCTTGTATCCTGAACGTGCAAAATAAATCCTTTGGTATGTTTTTGAAATTGAGCATCGTCATCCAAGCTATGGCAAGCAGATAAGCTTACAGCCAATAACATAAAACACAACTTGCGTAAAAAAATATGCTGATTACAATCAATTTTACAAGCTTGTTGAACTTTCACAAGACAAAAATACGAATTCGCTTATTAAGTCTGCTTTTGTTTAGTTAAAAAGATAGTTGTATAAAGGTTAAGTTTTAATTTTTTTGGGCGTGTCCTTGTGGGCGTTTC
>JANWVW010000106.1 GCA_025056095.1 Bacteroidia bacterium | reverse complement strand
GAGCATGCCGATAGGCAGTGCGCAGCGTTAGCGGAGCACCGAAGCGAAGCGTAGTGCGGAATGCCCCGACCCTTGCGCCAGCAAGGGGCACGCCCAAAAAATAAAACTTATCTAAATAATTAAACCTTAACCTGATGCGCGCAAACTCACATTCCTGTTGGCAGATATACCTTTGGGAATGGCATTGATAAGCTGCTTTGTATAATCCTCTTTAGGATTGCGGTAAATATTCTCTGCTTCATCTATTTCTACAATTTTACCTGCCTTCATTACTGCAATTCTGTCAGACATAAACTTGACTACACTCAAATCATGAGAAATAAAGATACAGGTAAAATTGTACTCATTTTTGAGCTCATTGATTAGGTTGAGTACTTGCGCTTGTACAGACACATCCAAAGCAGATACTGATTCATCACAAATAATAAACTTTGGGTTAAGTGCTAATGCCCGAGCGATGCAAATTCTTTGTCTTTGTCCGCCTGAAAACTCATGGGGATAGCGATTAAAAAAATTAGGATTGAGATTGACACGCTCTAAAAGTTCATAGACTCGAGCGCGCCGCTCTTCATCATTAGCAAGAATATTGTGCACTTTCATCGGTTCTAAAATGGCATATCCTACCGTCAAACGTGGATTGAGCGAGGCATAAGGGTCTTGAAAAATAATTTGAATTTCCCTGCGAACTTTACGCAATTCCTGTGGATTAAGCTGTAAAATGTCTTTTCCTTTGTAGTATATTTTTCCACCAATAGGCTCAACTAACCGCATAATACTTCTACCTAACGTACTTTTGCCACAACCTGACTCACCTACCAATCCCAAAACTTCCCCAGGATAAACATCCAAAGATACATCGTCGACAGCTTTTTTGTATTCTATTACTTTTCCAAAAAAATTCTTTCGTGCAGGAAAGTATGTTTTAAGTTTTTCAATTTTTAATATAGGTTCTTGGGATTGTAAGTATTGGTTTCGGGATTTAATTTCACTTTCTGAAATAGTATTTTGAATAATTATCTCCTCTACGCTTTTTTGTGTGCCATTTCCATATATACTTTGCTCCATGAAGTCTATAACTGTGGGCAATACTTTAAGTTTGACATCAAGTCTAGGTCTGCAAGCTAATAGCCCCTTAGTGTAAGGATGCTGGGGCTTTAAAAAAATATCTTCAACGTTTCCCTGTTCTACAATTTTGCCATGGTACATTACGAGTACATAATCAGCAATTTGGGCAATTACGCCTAAGTCATGCGTAATAAATATCATACCCATGTTGTACTCTTTTTGGAAGCGTTGCATGAGTTTGAGTACAGTGTCTTGTGTAGTTACATCTAGAGCTGTGGTAGGTTCATCGGCGATGAGTAGAGAGGGTTGGCAGGACATAGCCATGGCAATCATTACTCGTTGTTTTTGCCCACCTGAAAGTTGATGAGGAAAAGCATTAAAAATTCGTTCAGGATCAGGTAGTTGTACTTCTTTAAAGAGTTGAATGGTGCGCTCTCGGGCTTGTTTTTCTGTCATTTTTTGGTGAAGTTGCAAGACTTCCATTACTTGGTTACCACAGGTAAAGACAGGGTTAAGAGAGGTCATGGGTTCTTGAAAGATCATGGCAATTTCGTTACCTCTAAGCGTGCGCATTTCTTTTTCACTTAACGCCAATAAATTTGTTTGCCCCTGTTTCCTACTGCTAAACCAAATTTCCCCATTAGTGATTTTACCTGGTGGGTAGGGAATCAAACGCATTATTGATAAAGAGGTAACCGATTTTCCTGAACCTGATTCGCCAACAATACCTACAACTTGCCCTTTGCGCACTTGAAAAGAAATATTGTCTACAGCTTTGACAATTTTATCTCCTGTTTGAAATTGAGTTTCTAAGTTTCTGACGTCTAAAATAATGTCCTGCCCATGCATTTTACAGTCAGTATTCCGCAATGATAAGAAATTTGCTGAACAATACCTAAAAATTCCATTTTATTGAAGATAGCATGTTGAGGTAATCTTTAATCATTACTTCTTCTCGTCATTTATTAAAACCGGCGTTTTACCATCTGTAATAATAATCTTTGTATTATTGGATTGAGATAATTTTTCAAAAACTTCTAGACTTTTATACTTGATAATAAGTTCATTTAATCCTTCGGAAAGGATTTTTTGGGCGTTTCTGATACCTTCTGCTTGTATGCGAAGGCGCTCTGCTTCTTGTTTTTCTTTTTCTAGAATGAATTTCATGGTTTCTGCTTCTTGCTCTGCTCGTAATTTATCTTCAATAGCTCGGGATAAGTTTTCAGGCAGCTGGATACTTTTAAGTAGAACTGCTTCTACGATAAAACCTCTATCGCCTAAAATATCGGTCATTTTTTTAGCAATAGCAGCTTCTATATTTTTACGCTCTGATGTATGTAGGTCTTTAGCAAAAAACTGTGCAGTTACGTCTGCTGCTGCGGATCGTAGGACACTCAAAATAACCTTCTCACCATGTTTTATACCAATGGTTTCTACTACTTTTATGGCAGCTTCAGGGGCAATTCTAAACATTATTGCTAATTCACAATCAATAGATAAACCTTCTTTGGAGGGCAATCGGTCTAAACTTACGGGCATGTTGATAGTTCGTGTGGGTACCTTTATCATTTTGGTGGTAAGCGGATTGATAAAGTAAAATCCTTGTTTTTTAATATCACCCTTGATTTTACCTAATCTTTGCTTTACGCCTACCTGTCCTGGTCTGACAATAGTACAGCCTGGTAATAACAAGGATGCCATTAGCACGGTTAAAATAAATTTGTGTATTTTATCTATACTCATAGAATTGAGTTCAGAAGTTATGGGTTATGCAAGGATAGACGTGTTCAGAAAACACTTTCAAATCAAAAAACTTACCTATCCTTGTGATAATCTGCCATACGCAAATAAGCCGCAAAGATACCTATGGTTATTATTCATTTAATATTTTTTCAACGTAGCTCATAGTTTGTTCAGGTTTGCTATCTGTGTTGCAATTAGCATACTTTACTCTTCCCTCAGGACTTATGATGTATACAGTGGGCATAGCTAGTGGATATGAGCCATCAGCGTCTGCCTTGTCTACTTTCATACCTTTTTTCTCATACAACTCTTTTGTTAATTCATCCAAACGATAAGTAACTTTGTATTTATCTTGGATAATATAATTTTTATCTTCTATAAATGGAACTTCATTTGTAATGCCTGCGCGAGCAAAAGATTGTTTAGCCATTTCGCGATCGGGTCCTATAGCCACTACGGTTCTACCTGCTTTTGCTAATTGTATCATTTTGTCTTGAAAATCATAAATTTCCTGCTTACCGTAAGGACACACTTTGGCACGATAAAAAACGAGAATAACAGGACCTTTCTTAATAAGTTCTTTCAAATCTACTGTTCGCCCTTCTATATCCGTAGCGGAGAATTCAGGTGCTTTTTCACCTGTACGTAACCCTTCAGGATAAGCATGCTGTGCAATTAATACATTGCTTGACAGTGTAGCTACCACCCAGAAGAATGTAATATACCAGTACTTCATATTTGATAAAGCTAATTTCTATAATTTTTTTGAATTATGCAAATATAAATAAACTTTCTTTTTAGTGTACTCAAGTAAGTTTTAATTTACTATGCTCCTTATTCGTAGGTCAATTTTTATGCCAAATGAAACTAACCTTTAGGCTTAGAGGTATTTTTCAATAAATCCCCCCAGCAAGGTATAAAAAAATTTTTATTTTCAACAAATAGCTTATATATTTGTAATCTGATATGAAAAGTCTATTTACATTTTTGCTCTTGTTCATGCTAATAGTAACAGTAGGCAGATTTTGTTATGCTCAGCAGCGATCACCTGTGTCTGCAAACATAGATGCTAACTGGGTAGTTCAAATACCAAATACTAACCCTGTTGCGAAAGAGTATGAAGCGTCTATCAAAGCTTTGAACTTTACCTATGAACAAGCCTATCGCTTTTTCAACTGGTATAGTGAGAATTTGGTTATTTTTCAGTTAGATTATATCAACCAAAAGGTAAAGATTATATTGGGTACAGAATATAGGCCTGAGTGGACTGCTGCTGACTGGAATAATTACCTTTTACAAAAAGCTAACAAAGCTAGAAGCAAAAATGTCACCTTCTAAAAGCTAGATAAAATGAAAAAACATAATTTAATACTTGCTTTTGTTCTTGTATCAAGCTTTACATCTAGTTACTTGTGTGCACAGATAGTGGGTACAAGTGTATTTCTTCAGGGAAACTATGTGGAGGTAGCTGTATCAGGGTGCGGAACTTATGGTACTAGTACTTCTGCTCCAGCGGGTTACCACCCTAATGTTGGCACTATGCTGGGGTTTGTTGCAGATCCGTATAGAAATGGTTGGACAGTACCAGGACCAGGTACTTTTCCCAACTACATGGGAGACTACTTTGTGCCAGGTTCACCCGAAGAAGGATGGGGAATTCAATTTACAGGCGGAAATTATGGGAACTACAACCTATGCAATCAAACAGGTCCGAGTGGAGGTGTATCAGGTTCTATTACTTCATATAACGTTACTCCTACTACCATAAGTGCTACTTGGTTAGGAACAATAGGCTCATTGCGAATAGAGCAAACTACTACCATATACAAGGACTCTCTATTCATCCTAACGTGCATGGATATTCGTAATATTGGTACCTCACCTGTAAACAACGTGTATTACATGCGAAATGTAGACCCTGACAACGAGCAACCTTGGACAGGAAATTTCACTACTACAAACACAATTGTCTACCAGCAGCCTATGTCGCCTGACTATAGAGCATTAGTTAAAGCAGTAGGACTAAATTACAATGCGTACCTAGGTCTAGGTAGTAAGGACCCTAGGGCAAGAGTGTCTCATGGCGGCTTTTTCAATAGAATTCCAACTGATGTATACAATGGTACAGGGGGGCTAACAGGAACTCTTGGTGCAGTTGAAACTTCAGACGAAGCTATTTCTATTGCTTTTAATTTAGGAAACTTAGATCCAGGTGAGTGTGCTAAGTTTGCTTACGTATATATTCTTGCTGAAAGCCAGCTAGAAGTAGCCCTAGATGCTACTATTCCTGCATTCCTCGCTAATAGTGTAGACATATCTACTAATCCTGTAGTAAACATAACCAAAGATTGTAATGGAACCGTTACGCCTGTTACACTGGAGCTATCTCCTAGGCCAGGAGCTTGCCCTATTAGTTGGACATACACCTGGTCCCCTGCTACAGGCTTAAACACAACCACAGGTAATACGGTTATTGCATCACCTTCTGATACCACCATTTATACAGTTACGGGTACAGATGATTGCGGTACCGTTCTGTTTTCAAGAAATATTCAAGTCAATGTAACTCAAATTTCTACTTTCACTACCGATCCACCATTATTTGACATCAATCCACAAAAGATCTGCGCAGGTCAATCGCTTACGTTAGCTATACCACAAAGCTCTTACTTTCCTGGGTACAAGTACTGGGCAGACTTTAACGGAGATAACGTTTTTGATGATAGTACCACATATAATCCAACAGCAGCAGGCACAATGACCTATACGTACACTACGCCAGGAACTTATGTGCTTACATACAGAGTAAGAAGCGACGACAGCTGTTTTGCTACCATTACTCGGGTAGTAGAAGTTGTGCCTAACCCAGTAGCACAAATTACCTTACAAAAAGATACAGTTTGTGAAGGAAAACCACTCTTTATTGGAAATAATTCAATTTATGCTAATGCTTATGAATGGTCTTTCTTCAACAGCAGTGCAATGAATGTCTTACCTCCCCGGTTAGACACAACTACCACAGGGTTCGCTGTAACCTTCTCTACACCAGGTACCTACACTATTAGGCTAGTAGCCAAAAACACTTTAGGTTGTAACAATATAGATACTAAATTCGTAACTGTCATTCCAGCACCTGAAGCAAACGTAACTCTTAGCGATTCAGTAGTATGTATAGGAGATGCTGTAACATTCAGCACTACTAACACTGGTAATTATTCTTGGGACTTTAGCGAAACAGGAATCAGCACACCTTTATATAATGTACCCAATCCTGTGAGAGTATTTACTCAACCCGGTGTATACACAATAGGCTTTACAGCTTATGGCTCTACGCTTGATTGCGAAAAAACAATATATCGCAAAGTTAGAGTATTAGAAAAACCTACTCTAAATATGAAAGTATCAGACACGGTTATCTGTGTTAAAGAGCCTATTGTATTCAAAAACCTATCTAGTATGAACAATAATGGTCAAAGTCTAACATATACTTGGAACTTTGGCGATGGTAATACAGGGGTAGGTAATACAGTAGCACACATATATCAAAATCCAGGCACATATTGGGTAAAACTTACAGCTACCACAAGCTATGCAGGAAAAAATTGTACCTATATGGACAGCATTAAGGTGGTAGTCAATGAGGCACCTCAAATTACAGATATATTAGCTAATCCTGATTCAGCACTGGCTACACCTTTCCAATCTATACAGTTTACCCCTGTGTATACCAGCAACTTAATTCCCAACACCTTTGCTTGGAACTTTGGAGATAACTCTGCAGGCAGCGATGCCGAATCACCTACACACACTTACTCTGATGCAGGATTGTATCCCGTTCAACTCATTATGACCAATAAACAAGGATGTAGGGATACATTTGTATTCTACATGCGAGTCATTGACTCAGATAGCCTATTTGTTCCCAACATTGTAACTCCAAACAATGATGGTAAAAATGATGTATTTAAAGTTCGCTTCAAACAGCTCAAATCTTACCACATAGAAATTTACAACCGCTGGGGGGCTAAGGTCTTTGAAAGTGATAACCCTAACGAGGTATGGGATCCCATCAAAGAGCAAGATGGTGTGTATTATTATGTCATTACATCAGAAGGTAGATTTGGCACTAATTTTAACCGAAAAGGTAACATAACGGTTATGCGGTAGGTAAAACTAACTAAAGCAGGGGCAATAGCTCCTGCTTTTTTTATCCAAGCTGGCATACTTCAAAAACAATCTATATGAGATTCTTCTATGTAACTTACAAACTGGTAACTTTACAATTTTGAGATTTTAGTCAAAAATTATTACTTTTATACCCTTGTAAATTTGGAAAAAGTTTGTGGCTATCTATTTTAGAATACTACTATGACACTAACAAGAATACAAATTTCAAGAATTTTTTGGTAAGTACTACATCGGCAAAAGCCCCCCTACGCCCTTCCTCCATAACCAATACAGAATATTCAAATTTGACTTCAGGACATAGACACTGAATCACGACCTTGTGGTAGAGTTAAAATACTTAAAGAAAAGTCAAGAGGGGAAGCTTGACAAAGCAAAGCCGAAACACAAACGTAGGTTTTGAAAGCATTATCAGCAGAATAAAAATTTGCAAAACAGATTTGGATTGTTACTGTCAAATTGTATGTATGTAGAACAAGTAATACTTTCAGTCAAACACGAAACTTAATATCATTAGACTTTTTTAAGAGAAAGTACAAAACACACAGAAGTATCTGCTCTAATTGGTAAAAAAAATTTACCTAAAACTTTTTATTTTTGCAGTATGGTAAAATATACAGAGGAAAGTATCAAGTCTTTGGATTGGGTAGAGCATATACGCTTGCGGCCAGGTATGTATATCGGCAAATTAGGTGATGGTACAGCTCCAGATGATGGCATTTATATTCTGCTCAAAGAGATTATTGACAATGCAATAGATGAATACACTATGGGCTTTGGTAAAAAGATTCAAATTACAGTTACAGAAAATGAAGTCAAGGTAAGAGACTTTGGTCGCGGAATTCCACTCGGAAAGGTGTTAGATTGTGTGTCTAAAATCAATACAGGAGCTAAGTATGACTCAGAAGCTTTTAAAAAAGCAGTAGGATTAAATGGTGTAGGTGCAAAAGCAGTAAATGCACTTTCTCAATACTTCAAAGTTACATCTATTCGGGATAAACAGCAAAAAACAGTTGAATTTTCGCAAGGTAAGTTGCTCAAAGAATATGAAATTGCACCCACTAATGAACCTAATGGTACCTATGTGCATTTTATTCCCGATGAAAAAATATTCAAAAAATTTAGTTTTTTGCATGAATATGTTTCGTCCATGATATGGAATTATGCGTATTTACATTCGGGTTTAATTTTAGAGTATAATGGTAAAACTTATGTTTCTCAAAATGGCTTAGCTGATTTACTTTATCAAAAAACTCGTTCAGAGACTCTTTGTTATCCTATTATACACCTAAAAGACCAAGACATTGAAGTAGCTATTACGCACAATCAAGAATATGGAGAAGAGTACTATTCTTTTGTCAACGGACAGCATACAACACAAGGGGGAACGCATTTACAAGCCTTCAAGGAAGCTTATGTAAAAACTATACGAGAATTTTATAAGAAAGACTATGAAGCAGCAGACATACGAGCCTCTATCGTAGCAGCAATAAGTATCCGTATCCAAGAACCTGTTTTTGAGTCGCAGACTAAAACTAAGTTAGGTTCGCAGAATATTACACCGCAGGCAGATTCGCTTTCTATTCGTACGTGGATACAAAATTTTCTCAAAAAAGAATTAGATGACTATTTACACAAGCATCCCGAGGTTGCTGATGCCCTACAAAAGAAAATTTTACAATCTGAGCGTGAGCGAAAGGAAATAGCAGGTATTAAAAAATTAGCGCAGCAGCGCGCAAAACGCGCTAATCTTCACAATAAAAAGCTCCGAGATTGCCGCATACACCTTACTGACCTTAAAAATGAACGCCGTTTAGAAACTACTCTCTTCATCACAGAAGGTGATTCAGCAAGTGGTTCGCTTACGCAAGCCAGAGATGTGGACACTCAAGCTGTATTTAGCTTACGTGGTAAACCTTTGAACTGCTATGGTATGAAAAAGAAAGTTGTATACGAAAATGAGGAGTTCAATCTTTTGCAGCACGCCTTAGACATAGAAGAGGGATTGGAAAATTTACGCTATAATCGGATTGTTATAGCCACAGATGCTGATGTAGATGGTATGCATATTCGCTTGCTTATGCTTACTTTCTTTTTGCAGTTTTTTCCTGATTTAGTCAAAAATGGGCATTTATACATTTTGGAAACGCCACTTTTTAGAGTGAGAAATAAAACAAAAACGATTTATTGTTACTCTGAACAAGAAAAGTTTGAAGCCATACAGAAACTAGGCGGAAAACCTGAAATTACTCGTTTCAAGGGACTCGGTGAAATTTCTCCTGAGGAATTCAGTGCCTTCATAGGTCAGAGTATGCGTTTATCTCCTGTTATTATTACGCCCGAAGTAACTATTCAGAAGCTATTAGACTACTACATGGGCAAAAATACTCCTCAAAGGCAGGAATTCATTATTCAGAATCTTAGGATAGAAAAGCAGGATCTAAATCTTCTTGCTGCTGAAAAATGAGCTAAAGAATAAGTTTTTTTGGGCGTGCCCCTTGCTGACGCAAGGGTCGGGGCATTCCGCACTACGCTTTCGCTTCGGTGCTTCGCTACGCTTCGCACTGCCTAACGGCATGCTCCATGCCCCTCACGCAGATGACCTGTGCAGTTATGTCTTTACCTTGTTTAAGCTTGAAGTACAAGTACTTACAAACTAAAACTTTGCATAAAATACAGAGAAACGATGGTTTCAGAGATCCCTTGCGTGAGGCATGCGAAGGGTGGGCGTTAGCCCAGTGCGGAGCGAAGCGTAGCA
>JANWVW010000105.1 GCA_025056095.1 Bacteroidia bacterium | reverse complement strand
GCGTAGCCCGTAGCACGCCGACCTTGTGGGCATGAGCGCAAGCGAAACGCCCACAAGGGCACGCCCAAAAAAATAAATAAAAACAAAATTTTTTCAGTTAGCTTGCTGTGCATCAAAAGGGTATACAGAATTGAGTTTTATATTTGCGACTACTTTATGTTTGATCCTAAACAAATAGATGCATATTGGCAACAAGAGTGGGCAAAAGACAATTATGCGTACTTTCATGCAGAAGACTATGCCGAACGCCCAAAGTTTTATATTTTAGACATGTTCCCCTTTCCCTCTGGAAGCGGACTACATGTAGGACACCCCTTAGGTTACATTGCCACAGACATTATTGCCCGATACAAACGATTAAAAGGATATAACGTACTGCATCCTATGGGCTGGGACGCCTTCGGCTTGCCCGCCGAACAATACGCCATAGAAACAGGTATTCATCCCGCTATCAGCACACAAAAAAACATAGAAACCTATAAACGCCAACTCAACCGAATTGGACTAGGCTACGACTGGCAACGTGAAATCAACACTACCGATCCTCAATACTACAAATGGACACAATGGATATTCCTCAAAATTTACAATAGCTGGTTTGATGAACGCGTTCAAAAAGCACGCCCAATTGAAACCTTGATACAAGAATTAGAGCAATTTGGTAACCAAAATATCCCTCAAACACATCCCTCCTTCGGTATTTTTGACGCTCACACATGGAACAAATTCTCCGAAACTGAAAAACATGCTTTTTTAAGCTCACAGCGATTAGCTTACTTAGCTGACGTAGAAGTAAATTGGTGTCCTGCGTTAGGAACAGTATTAGCTAACGAAGAGGTCAAAGATGGGCTTTCTGAACGAGGTGGACATCCCGTAGAACGCATACCTATGAAACAATGGATCATGCGAATCACTGCCTACGCGCCGCGATTGTTAGAAGACCTAAAAGAGGTAGACTGGCCTGAATCTATCAAAGAAATGCAAAGAAATTGGATAGGACAAAGTCAAGGGGCAGAAATTGATTTTCCTGTGGCAGATAAACCTAATTTATCTATCAAAATTTTTACTACTCGTCCAGATACTATTTGCGGAGCTACTTTTATGATTCTTGCCCCTGAACATGAACTCGTACCTAAAATTACTACCGCTGAACAAAAAAGCATAGTAGAAGAATACATACAAGCTTGTAAAAATAAATCTGAACGCGAACGCATCGCACATAAGACTAAAACAGGCGTTTTTACAGGTGCTTACGCGATTAACCCCATCAATCAAGCTAAAATTCCTGTTTATATTGCGGATTATGTAATTGCTACTTATGGCACAGGGGCTATTATGTGCGTACCTGCCCATGATGAACGCGACTACGAATTTGCTAAAATGTTCAATTTGCCTATTATTCCTGTACTAACGCAAGGTAATCTTTCCGAAACAGAAAGTGCCAAAGAGTTAGAAAAAAATGCTTATTCAGGTTTAGATGGGACTGTAATTAACTCTACTCCAGAGCTCAATGGATTAACTGCGTTTCAAGCTCAAAGTAAAGTAGTTGAAATTGTAACAAAATTGGGCATAGGCAAAAGTGTAGTCAATTACAAACTTAGAGATTGGTTATTTAGCCGACAAAGATATTGGGGCGAACCTTTTCCTATAATCTACAAAAATGGACTACCCTACCCGTTAGATGAAAAAGACTTACCTGTACTGCTGCCTGACCTTTCAGACTATAAGCCCACAGGTACTCCTGAACCTCCTCTTTCAAAAGCTAAGGAATGGATGCATCTACCCGATGGTAGCGTGCGCGAAACTAACACTATGCCAAACTGGGCAGGTTCGTGTTGGTATTATCTACGTTACCTTGACCCTCACAATCCAAACGAATTTGTAGATAAAGAAAAAGAAAAGTATTGGATGAACGTAGATGTGTATGTAGGTGGTGCTGAACATGCGGTTTTACACTTGCTTTACGCTCGCTTTTGGCACAAGGTGCTGTATGATTTAGGATATGTATCCCACAAAGAACCTTTTCAAAAACTCATTAATCAAGGAATGATTTTGGGCGTATCAGAATATATTTACAAGATAAAAAATCAAAATGTGTTTGTGAGTTATGGAAAGCACAAGGGGTATGATACGCAGGCAATACGAGTGAATATTCATTTTGTAAAAGATAATGTGTTAGATATTGAAAAGTTCAAGCAATGGCGACCTGAATACAAAGATGCGTACTTTATTTGTGATGACGATGGTACGTTTAAGACACGTTCCGAAGTTGAAAAAATGTCTAAAACATACTACAACGTAGTCAATCCTGATGAAATTTGTGATAAGTATGGTGCAGATGCTTTTCGTTTATATGAAATGTTTTTAGGTCCGCTTACGGATAGCAAACCTTGGAACACTAATGGAATAGATGGCGTATATCGGTTTTTGAAAAAGTTATGGCGTTTATTTTATCCTGATGCAGATTTGTATGAAGGTAAGCCTTACACGCGTAGACCTTTGCAGTTAGATGAAAGTGAACCTACTTTGGAGGAGTTGAAGGTTTTGCATAGCTTTTTGAAAAAATGTCAAGAGGATATTGAGCAATACGCTTTCAATACTGTGGTTTCTGCGGCAATGATATGTGTCAATGAGCTTGGGCGGTTGAATTGCCGTAAAAGAGCCATTTTAGAGCCTTTTATTATTGCTTTATCGCCTTTTGCGCCGCATATTTGTGAAGAATTGTGGTTTTTGTTAGGGCATAAAGGGGGCATATTGAAAGCTCAATTTCCCGAGTACAATTCGGCTTATTTAGTGCAAGATACGGTTCGGTATCCTATTCAGATAAATGGCAAGGTAAAAGTAAATTTGGACTTACCCAAAGCTGCTTCCGCGCAGCAAATAGAAGAATTAGTTTTGCAAAGCACTGATGTACAACGATATTTACAAGGTAAATTGCCCAAGAAGGTGATTGTAGTGCCGAATAAGATAGTCAATATTGTGGTATGAAGGTATTTTTTTTATTACGGAATAATTTTTTTGGGCGTGCCCTTGTGGGCGTTTCGCTGCGCTCATGCCCACAAGGTCGGCGTGCTGCGGGCTTCGCTTCGCTTCGGTGCTTCGCTGCGCTGCGCACCGTGCTGACGCACGCCCTCCGCATGCCTCACGCAGATAAATTTTTAGCACCTGTTCTCTCTCTATTCAACCGTAGGTTTGTAGCCATTTTAGTTTGTTTGATTGCGCTGCTTTATTTCTCTTGTGGCAGGCGTAAGCAATATGTACCTAAACCTAAGTGTTACAATATCATTCATTTACCTGAACCTGCTTACCAAAGGTTGGATACAGTAGCTTATCCGTATTCATTTGAGTATTCCAAGCATGCGCGTTTAGTTCCTGATGATAAAGAACGGTTATGGTTATCCATTTATTACCCCAAATTTGATGCTACCATTAACCTCACGTATTTTGACCTCACCCAACCTTACAAAGGTAAAAAAGCGACCATGCACAGCATTTTTGAAGACCACCGCAGGCTAATTTATGCCCATACAGACAAAGTAACGAGCATACGAGAAAAAGTATATAAAGTCAACGGGAATAAAATTATCTGGTTTGACTTACAGGGCGAAGTAGGTACGCAAGGGCAGTTCTTTGCTTCGGATTCTTTGAAGCACGTATTAGTAGCTAACATGTACTTCAAAACTGCCCTAAAAAATGACTCTCTTGCCCCTGTGATTACTTTTGTTAAAAACGATTTAGCTCGTATTTATCAAACTTTGAAATGGAAGCGGTAATACAAGCTAGCTTTCAAATGATATTTTTTGCCCATTTTGGTTGTAGAAGGCATATTCATGCAGGGCAAGCGTATCATCTTTGACAATTTTAAGCCATTTTTTATACTTAAAAAACCATTTTCGTTGAATAGACAAAATGCCTTTGGTAAAATACGCCGCAGTAACAGGATTGAGGTGCAAAGTAACTTTATTATCTATTTTGCTTGAAAGTAGATATTTGACCATTTCCTCAATTTCAGCAACAAAGTTGCTAGCCTGCATGCTTTTGTTGGCGTTATTTTCAGTTTCTATTTGAAGTTCAGGGCGTACGCGTTGGCGAGTAATTTGCATCAATCCAAATTTGCTAATCGGCAAAACGTTACATTTAGCACGAGATTTTTTAAGTGCGTTTGTCATGTATTCATAGAGTTCATTGCGATGCTTAGGGTTTTGCATATCAATAAAATCAATAACAATGATGCCCCCTAAATCTCGTAAGCGCATTTGACGTACAATTTCTTCGGCGGCTTCCATGTTCATAGCAAAGGCATTTTCAGCTAAGGTAGTATCAGCTTTTAGTTGAGTTTTTCCACTATTGACATCAATTACGTGCATAGCTTCTGTGTGCTCAATAATCAAATAGCCCCCGCTGGCTAAATCTACCTGTCTTCCAAAAGAAGCTTGAATCTGCTTGTAAATACCTGCATATTCAAATAATTTTTGTTTTCCCCGATAATACTTGACAATTCCTTCTTGTTCAGGAGAAATACGCTTTATATATTCTCGGATTTCGTCATAGTATTCTTTGCTGTCTACCACAATAGCATCGTAATTAGTGTCAAGCAAATCTCTAATTAAGGTTAAAGTTCTGCTCATTTCATTCATAACCCGAGAAACAGGGGGCGCTTCTATCAATTTTTCGCAGAAAGTATTCCAGCGTTTGAGTAAGTCTTTGAGATCTCTCTGCAAGTCATTGATATCCGCATCTGCTGCAGCAGTACGTATAATGATGCCGAAGTTATTCGGGCGTAGTGGCGCTAAACTTTGCCTAATCTTTTTTCTGATAGAAAAGTCTTTAATTTTTTTAGAGATGGAGATACTATTGCTAAAAGGTACTAATACCAAAAACCGCCCTGCTAGGGAGTAATTAAGAGTTAATCGAGGACCTTTGTTTCCAATAGGTTCTTTATCAATTTGTACGGGCAGTAAAGTTTCTTTATGAAGTACTTCACTAATTCCCCCTTTGACATCAATTTGAGGCTCAAATTCAAATGTAGATAAATCGGGGACACGTTTTTCATTCCGTAAAGTCTGAAAAAATTTAATAATCGTCCTAGCATTTGGACCTAAATCTGTGTAGTGTAAAAAAGCATCTCTTTCATAGCCTACGTCTAAAAAAGCGCCATTTAAGTCTGTTTTCAAACGCTTAATTTTAGCTAAATACAGGTCGCCTACACTAAAAGGTGCATCAGGGCGATCCTGGTGTAGCTCCACTAATTTTTTATTTTCCAGTACAGCAACTTGTACTACTTTGTCTGCTGTAGTGATAAAAATTTCGTTGCTCACGTTTGTATAGATTTAAAATAAGACAGTTCTTATTACATATAAACAAAGACTATCAGAATACAAAATTGTAAAATCACACACCTTTCTCACTCTTTTGAGGAGAAGGTGTGTGCGCACGCTTAGCGTTTTTTCTTATGGCGATTTTTTCTCAACCTTTTTTTACGCTTATGCGTTGCGATTTTGTGTCTCTTTCTTTTTCTTCCGCATGGCATAGTTAATATAGATTAAAGTTAAACTTTTTACTTTTCTAATTGAGATAAGTATTCTTTGGCTTCCACCTGATAAGATGGATTTTGAGTTATTTTAAGCAACTCATTAAACTTTTGCTTAGCTTCATTATTTCTTTTCATCTGCATATAAGCAATCCCTGAATACAACAGTGCCTGTTCCTTAATCATCTGATTCTCGGGGTTTAAAGAAACAACCTTTTCAAATCTTTTTACTGCTTTGTCAAATTGCCCTGTTTGCATGGATAAGATGCCCAAATTATGCTGCGCAAGTACGTGCGTAGGATTTTTATCCGCAATGTCTTTGAGCATGAATATTCCTTGCATGGGGTTACCTGTCAAGGTGTAGCATACAGCCATGTCCACAGATGCATTTATATTGTTAGGGTTAATGTTAAGTGCTTTTTGATACAGAGAAATAGCTCTTAGGGCTACTTTTCTTCTCATAGTGGTATCTGAAAGACTTTTAGTTGCTTCAAAGTAGCGGCTAGCCGCATCTAAATATTTTATTTCAGTTTTTTCTTTGTGTGCTATGAGTTCCCTATAATATCCTGCCCAATCTAGTCTATTTTGTTTTTCTGCGTCTTGTATCATAGCTTGAAGTGCTTGTAATGAGTCTTCCCAATTTTTAGCATTGAGTAATAGAGATCTATCTTTAAGAGTAATAGGTTCAAATTGTTGCGCTAATTCATCTAATTTTTCGGTTTTGTTTTGTATTTGCTGGTCTTCTTTTTTAACGATTGTTTTTTGAGTAAAAACAAATAAAAGTAAAAAGGCTACCACACCCAAAATGCCAATAATAATTTTTTGATGTAAATTCATACTAGGTTTATTTGAGTTGGGTTTCATTTTGAGAATTCTCTGTAGAAATGGATTGACTAGGACTGTATGAGTAGCCACAAACTGAATAGGAGATAGAGTCTTTTACCCATTTCA
The DNA here is from genome assembly GCA_025056095.1 of Bacteroidia bacterium. Taxonomy (NCBI): domain Bacteria; kingdom Pseudomonadati; phylum Bacteroidota; class Bacteroidia; species Bacteroidia bacterium. The sequence continues at coordinate 3,363 of JANWVW010000105.1, read as the reverse complement.
TATTACATCTATGACAAAGGCTCAAGCTCATAAAACCTCTATTTATTGGCTTTTTTAGTTTTTTTATCTTTTTTGTCGCTTGTAATGTCTTGTGCGTGTTTTTTATCTTTTGAAGCTAATTTCTTTTCGATTTCCTGCGTATTCTTTTTTACTCTTTCAGCAAAGAGTTTAGAAGGCTTAAAGGCAGGAATGTAATGTTCATCAATTAGCATAGGTTGATTTTTAGCGATATTACGGGCTACTTTCTTAGCGCGTTTTTTTACAATGAAGCTACCAAAACCACGTATGTATATATTGTTTCCCTCACTAAGACTTTGTTTGACAATTTTCAAAAATTGTTCTATTACCTCTTGACAATACTCTCGCTCTTTTGTTTGATCTTTGTTAATTTCTTTTTTAGCCAACTGTTCAAGAATCTGCTGAATTACTTCTGCTTTTGTCATACTCTTGCGAAATATGAAGTGTTTTTGAGATTGCAAAGTTAGTATAAAAAATTCAAAGTCAAATTTTTATGTACGTTCGTCCTGATTTTTATTTGAATATCAATAAGATAATTTTTTCTTGCTACTTTTTTATGTCAGAAATTCCAACTTTTTATAGCCTCATACCATTCCAATATAGTTTGAAAATGATAGTCAGCATCAGAATGTGGCTCTTGGTGTATAAGGATAGTAGCAAGCCCTGCTTTCTTACCAGCAGTTACATCTCTTGGATTATCTCCTATCATGTAGCTTTTTGAAGTGTCTATTTTGTACTTGGCTATAGCTTTTTCTACTAACAAAGATTTCGGTTTTCGGCACAAACATTCACCTGTAATTTGGGGTAAGTGCGGGCAATAAAAAAAGTCCTCAATCCAAATACCTTTCCCAAAATACATTTTTTGCAAATGGTGATGAAAATTTTGCAATTGTGCTAAGTTGAATAATCCCCTAGCTACACCACTTTGGTTAGTAACTACTACGAACCTATAGCTGATTTTACTAAAATATAGAAGGCACTCTACAATACCTTCGGGTATAAGAATCTTGTCAGGTTCGTGAATAAAACCTATATCCTTGTTCAGAATACCATCTCGGTCAAGAATAAGAAAACGATTCATAAATTGGTATAACTTTTGTGAATTCACACTTGATTTTGCAGTAAAAAGAGTTTAATTTAATATTGCTCAAAACAAAAATTATGAAAAAAATTCTCATTCTTATTTTGACTCTTACAAACTTTACTTTGATTAGTGCTGGTTTTAAGAAAAGTCAGCCTACTATTATAGACCCTTGCAAAGTGTACGGAAAAATAAAGTTAGTTGAAAATGGTGAAGATGTCAAAGTAAGAATTGTAAGTTCAGGAGAAAAGCTAAGAGTAAAATATGTTACTGAAAACGCTACTGCACCTGGACAATGGGAATTAGTAGTATCAGGTGCGCAGTATAAAGTAAAAATAGTAGAAAGCGGGGAGGATTTTACTATCAGAGAAGTCAAATCAGGTGAAGGATGTAATTAAATACTAAAAAAAGTTTTCAAAATAGAGTTGTTATGTTACATATATTACAAATGTGTTAGTAATTCTTTATATTTTTTGTAACTTTGCAGTCTATTTTTCAACTACAAGCATATTCAAGTACAAGAAGTTATGTCTATTCAGCAGTTGTTATTTCAGCAGTATGGCATACAAGCGAAAGAACCAGTATACTACAATCTTTCAGTACCTGAATTAGTGGAGCACGCTATTCTCAATAGAGAAGCTACACTAGCGGATAACGGCGCACTCAACGCTATGACAGGAAAAAGAACAGGGCGCTCTCCCAAAGACAGGTATATTGTGAAAGAAGATAGCACAGCACATCATATATGGTGGGGCGAAGTAAACATACCCATAGAGGAAAAAATCTTTGAATCATTGTACAAAAAAGTTATAGATTACCTAAGCTCTAAAAAACTCTACGTACGTGAAGTTTTTGCAGGCGCAGACAAAAACTACAGAATAAACATCAGGGCTATCAATGAACTTGCTTGGCACAATTTATTTATCAACAACATGTTCATTCGCCCTACTCAAAAGGAATTAGAAAACTTCAAAGCAGACTTTACTATTATTTCCGCGCCTCGGTTCTTAGCTAATCCAGAGGTAGATGGCACACGGTCAGAAGCTTTTATTATCGTCAACTTTAAGAAAAGAATCGTACTCATAGGAGGAACAGAATACGCAGGGGAAATGAAAAAATCCATCTTTAGCATACTTAATTATCTTTTGCCCCAGCAAGGAGTATTCCCCATGCACTGTTCCGCTAATGTAGGTAAAGAAGGGGATGTGGCTATTTTCTTCGGACTGTCAGGTACAGGAAAAACCACTTTATCTGCGGACCCTAATCGCAGTTTAATCGGAGATGATGAACACGGATGGACAGATGAAGGTATATTTAATTTTGAAGGAGGATGCTATGCTAAGTGTATCAACCTAAGCAAAGAGAAAGAACCTGATATTTGGCATGCTATTAAGTTTGGAAGTGTGTTAGAAAATATTGTTTATTTTCCCAATAGTCATACTCCTGACTACAGCAACAATTCTATTACAGAAAATACTCGGACAGCTTATCCGCTAGAGTATATCAGAAATGCAGTTATTCCCAGTGTAGGAGGTATTCCAAAAAACATATTCTTTCTAACCTGTGATGCTTTTGGTGTGCTTCCCCCTATATCTAAATTAGAAAGTGCACAAGCAATGTATCATTACATATCAGGATATACTGCAAAAGTAGCAGGAACCGAAACAGGAGTAACCGAACCTACAACTACTTTCAGTGCTTGCTTTGGGCAGCCCTTTTTGCCTTTACACCCTACAAAGTATGCTGCTATGCTCAAAGAAAAAATGGAAAAGTACCAAACCAAAGTGTGGCTAGTTAACACAGGTTGGTCAGGGGGCAGCTATGGTGTAGGTTCTCGTATGAAGCTCTCTTATACACGTGCCATGATTACAGCAGCCTTAGAGGGTAAGTTAGACAATGTAACATACACGCGTGATCCAATTTTTGGGCTTCTGATACCAGATAGTGTACCTGGCGTTCCCACAGAATTGCTCAACCCTCGCAACACATGGGCAGACAAAGAGGCTTATGACCAAAAAGCTAATGAATTAGCCCAAGGATTTATCAAAAACTTTGAGCGCTTTGCAGACTTTGCTACTCCTGAAATGCTTTCTGCTGCGCCGAAAGTAGCTATTAAAGTGTAATAGGCTTCTGTATGTTGTCAAGAGGGGTCAAATTTTCCATTGCCCTGATAATTAGTAGTAAGAAATAATTTGATTTTTTTGGGCGTGCCCCTTGCTGCGCAAGGGTCGGGGCATTCCGCACTGCGCTTCGCTTCGGTGCTT
>JANWVW010000104.1 GCA_025056095.1 Bacteroidia bacterium | reverse complement strand
GAAGCGTTAGCGAAGTACCGAAGCGAAGCGTAGTGCGGAATGCCCCGACCCTTGCGCAGCAAGGGGCACGCCCAAAAGAAAAAAACAATTATTTTACTCGCTCTGGATTTTGAGCAATGAAGCTATGCCACGAAGAATAAGACTTAGCCGAAGTAACTCTCTTTTGATTAAAAAAATGACAGACCGCAACAGCTATGGCATCGGATGCATCTAAGTATTCAGGCGTTTCTATTTTCTCTAACATAGAGCAAAGCATTTTCAAGACCTGTTCTTTACTTGCATTACCGTTACCTGTTACGGATTGCTTTACTTTGCGTGGCGCGTATTCGTAAATGTTTGTCAAGCCGTGATTCAAAGCCGCAGCAATTGCTACGCCCTGCCCTCTGCCTAAATTTAGCAGTGCTTGTATGTTTTTGCCATAAAAAGGCGACTCTATTGCAAATTCGTTAGGTTTATATTCCTGCAACAGCTGGGATACTCTCTGATAAATTTTTTGTAACCGTTGTATGTGCGATTCAGCTTTGTTAAAACGAATAGCACCATATACTAATAGCCGCATCGTTTGATTACCTTCAACCTCAATCACCCCATAGCCCATAACCTGCGTGCCTGGGTCTATACCCATAATCGTTTTTGCCATGATTTTTTACAAAGATACAAAAGCTTTGTATTTTAGAGTTATGAAAGAGAAAGGTTGGGTTGGTAAACTGAGGAAAAGAATAGAAGATCAACGGACTTTTTACCGATGGTCTATACTGATAGGGACTGTAATTGTTACAGTGGCATTTATGCCTCGTAAGAACGTATGGGACTTATCTTTTCAAGAAGGTCAGCACTGGAAAAGTAAAGACATTATCGCTCCTTTTGATTTTGCTGTGGAAAAAGACCCCAAAGAGTTAGAAACTCAAAGACAAAAGTTTGAAAAACAAATTCTAAAAACTTTTGACCATGACTCCACAACTATGTTAGAAAAAATAGAATTATGGGAACAGATAAAAAGAAGTTATCCTAACCTTTCTGCTTTACCTAACTACGGCATCAACCTAACTAATGCAGAATACGAGTACTGCACAAAAGAAAAAGATTTTATCGCTGTTATAGACAAGATTATTCAGGAGTACCGCAAGAATTTGATATTTATAGACCAAGATAAGTCGGATATCCTGCAATCGGAGATTATTTTGAGAGAAAAAGACAAATACGAAGAGATTATACATTTACAGTATGCCATAGATAGAAATGAGAAAGCAGAATGGCTCAAAAAACATATTGCGCTTGAAGCCAAGAAATTGCATGCTCATACTCAAAGCGCAATATTCAAGATTTTAGATGTTTTGATAGTGCCTAACTACCTTTACAATAGCTTAATATACGAAAAAGAAAAAGCCTCTGTGTTAAGTGAAATTTCTATTGTTAGTCATAAGGTTAGACAAGGTCAAGCTATTATCAAAAGAGGCGAGCTGATTACTCATGAAAAGTATGTGATGCTCAAATCTTTTCAAGAGGAATTAAAAAGACAAAGATTAGCTAAAAACTTTTTTGCAGTGATTATTGGTCAGTTTATTTTGGTTGCTACAGGAGTATTGGTAATTTATATTTACTTGTTTTTTTTCAACAAAGAAGTTTTAGAAAGGACAGACAAACTGCTTTTTTTATTTATTGCTTTTACTTCCGCTTTGGTTACTTTGTCTGTTTTTGATGCATACGAACCTTATATCCGACAGCATAGTCCTTTTACGTATTATGTTGTACCTTTGTGTATCATTCCAATTGTGATTACTACTTTTTATGACTCCAAGCTTTCTTTTGTGTGCAATGCTACTTACACTGCGACCTTAGGAGTAATAATTCAAGAGTATGAATTTTTGTTAGTTCAGTTTGTAGCAGGGTCTTTTGCTGCATTAGGGATTGTTAACGTAAAATCTCGCTCACAGTTCTTTAAGACAAGCATTTACATTTTTATTACATATATTTTGTGCTACTTTGCTTTTTTGCTTATCACAGGGGGAGATTTGAAAACAAATATCAGACCTATACTTCTCAATATCACATTAAACTCTTTTTTGACATTATTGGCTTATCCTATCATTTGGGCTATTGAAAAGATATTCGGTTTTGTTTCAGATATCAAACTTTTAGAGCTTTCAGATACTAATCATCCTCTTTTGAAGTTATTAGCCTTAAAAGCACCAGGAACGTTTCAACATTCTATGCAGGTAGCAAATTTAGCAGAAGCTGCTTCAGATGAAATTGGTGCAGATAGTTTGCTGGCACGTGTAGGTTCATTGTATCACGATATAGGTAAAATTAAAAACCCAAAGTACTTTACTGAAAATCAAAAGCAAGGCGAAAATCCTCACAAATATTTAAGTCCCGAAGAGAGTGCCAACATTATCATCAAGCATGTTGCAGATGGAGCAACTATTTTAAGGGAGCATCGTTTTCCAAAAGAGATTAGAGATTTTGTATATACGCATCACGGCACTACGCGCGTGGAAGCTTTTTATCAAAAATATTTAGAACAGAACAATGGAGTGTGTGCAAATGAAAGCTTATTTAGATACTCTGGACCTCTGCCCACTACCAAAGAAATGGTCATCGTGATGCTATCCGATTCTATTGAAGCTTCTTCCCGAAGCTTGGAAAATCCTACCAAAGAAGAAGTAACCGAATTAGTCAATAGAATTATCAAAAACAAACTTAAAGAAAACCAATTGATAGAAAGTAACTTGACCTACGCAGAATTAGAAACGATACGTAAAGTGTTTATAGATATGCTTTTGAACATTCTGCACGTACGCGACAAATATCCTACTTTTGAGGTTCAAGAAGAAAAATAAAAAATTCCTACCAAGTTTGAGAATAAGTTCTTAGTTTTGCAGCACAATTCAATTGGGTTATGTTTCAGTTTTTAGCTATATTGATAATGATTATTGCTGTACTTTTAATACTTGTAGTTTTAATGCAAAGCAGTAAAGGGGGAGGATTAACAGGTTCTTTTGGTTCTGCTACTGCGGCACAAATAATCGGAGTACGCAAAACAGTGGACTTTCTAGAAAAAGCTTCATGGACGCTTATAGCAGCTTTTTTGGTCTTATGCATAGCCGCGAACCTTGTTCTTCTTTCAAGTAAGGGAAAACCTACTTACAAGTCTAAAATCGGTAAAGCTGCTACTACTACCACCACACCTGCTAATAATAACACTTCTAATACTAACAATAAAAAATAAAGCCCGCGCTTTGTTGTTCAAAGGGCTAATAACCGTAGTTTGTCAGAATTTGTAGAGAACAAGTTTCTTTAACTGCGTTTGTCTATAAATAGTTTGTATCCAAGCAGTGTTTTTTTCCATGAATCAGGGCATAGATTTGTATCTAATTCTGTAACCCAAGTTTTTTGTGCGTAATTAAGTTTTAGGTAATTCAATCGTTCTACGGTAGTGTTTGCATATACTCGTGGAGTGTTTTTATCGTAATAAGCATTCATTAAAGGCGTCAACGCAGAAGGCGTGCGAGGAAATACTATTCTTTTGAAACTTTGACCATTATCTACCTCAAACAAAATAAGACTATCCACAGTGTATTGAGTTTTTTGATGCGATAGAATGTATAGCTCTTCATACCTTCTTCCCCAAAATTTGCGTTGTAGTAGTATATCGCTATCGTGAAGTTCTATTTTAAAATTACCATTACGATAGCTAGCTAAAATAGGGTGATGTTTCAGAGTCAAATCTGCACCTATACGTTTGTAGGGTTCTTGGCAAGATAGTTTTGAACAAAGTAAAATTACAATCATTATCCATCGCATATTCATCTAAATTTACAGCAATTTAGTCAAAAACACTTGAATTAGTCATAGAACTACTAACGTATTCAAAATCAATCTAAACAGTACCATAATTTCGTTTATTGGCAAGTAAAGTATTTTTTGTTCACAAACCTTGATAATTTTGCTTTTCAGAATAATATGAAAAATCCTTTTCAAAAAGGCGATAAAAAGTATTTTGAACGACATGTAACCGAAGCTCATATTGCAAAATTTGATACAGGTGTAGTACATCCTTTGTATTCCACTTTTGCAATTGCCCAAGATATGGAGTGGGTATGTCGTTTATTTGTACTAGAAATGTTAGAAAACGGTGAAGAAGGCATAGGTACGCAGCTCAGTATAGAACATATTTCACCTTGTCTGTTAGGTGAAGTTGCCCTGCACACGGCTACATTAGAGTATGTAGAAGGGAACACTGTATTTTGCTCTGTGGAAGTAAAGGTAGGAGAAAGGTTAATTGCCAAAGGAACTCAAACTCAAAAAATTATAGACAAAGCTCGTTTTAATCAGAAATTACAACAAATACAAAGTGCAACAAAAAAAGTATAGGCTAAATTTGTGCTACGGTTATTTATGCGGAGTGTACCTGCGAAAGTTATTTTGTGGTTAGTATTATTCCAAGCAATTATTTTTCTTCTTTCGTATTGGCACAAAGCAATTCAAAAAATATGCATTCCTATCAGAGATAACAAAGAATTTAAAATAGAGTTTTCAAGTGTACCTAAATTATTGGGAACTCCAGACCATGAAGCCATAGCTGAATCTGAAAAGACTAAACGAGAGTTAGAAAAACTGCAAGAGTTGGTCAAAAAAAGAAAAGAAGCCGATAGTTTGCATCAGCAAATCCAGAAAATTGAAGTAGATACTTCCGAAGAAGCAGAGCAAATAAAAATATACAATTATAGCAAAGATAGCATTTTTGCTTTGGATAACTTTTTTCAATCCCTGTATGATATAGAAACGGGTCAAAGTAAAAAGTTGGTACGAATTGTTCATTACGGCGATTCACAAATAGAAGGGGACAGAATCAGCTTGTACTTGCGAAAAAAATTTCATGCACAGTTTGGGGGAGGAGGACCTGGATTTATTCCAATTAAGGACATTTATACACCGCCCTCATACAATCGACAAGCGTCTGAAAATTGGATACGTTATACTATGTTTCATGATACATATATCAACAATCGTTATGGGTATGGGGGGCTAGTGTTTCGTTTTTCAAGCCCAAAAACAAACGACAGCAGTGTAAAAAAAGCATACATTGCTGTTTCAAGCAATAAATTTGGAAAGTACAACCGTGCCACTTTACTATGGGGCAATGTTGAAGCACCTTGCGATTTGAAGGTTACTATTGGTGATAGTGTGTATAAAACTCAACTTCCCGTTCAGCAAGAGTTTGGAATGGTTGCACACTCTTTTGCATCAGGAACACCGACAATAAGATACGATTTCAAAGCAACCAAAAGTCCTGATATTTACGGAATATGCTTAGATGACACGGTAGGTGTTCAAGTAGACAACTTTGCTTTACGCGGACACGGTGGGCAAGGAATTTTCAAAATAAATCCTGCTCATCTTAGCATGCAGTACAAAGCGCTCAACACAAAGTTAATTATTCTTCAATATGGCGCCAATGGAGTTCCGTATGTAGTGGGACCTGAATCGGCTATGCATTTTGAGAATTTCTTTTATCAAATGATTATGCTTATCAAGCAAGCCAATCCTGGGGCAAGCATTTTGATGATAGGTGTATCGGACATGGCACACAAAGTAGAAGACAGGTATCAAACCTATGAGGGGATAAAATTAGCAGTAGAGGCACAGCATCGGGCTTGTCAAAGGGCTGGAGTTGCTTTTTGGAACCTGTTTGAAGTAATGGGAGGTAAAGGAAGTATTTTTCAGTGGGCTAACCAAAATCCACCTTTAGCAATGTCTGATTTTATTCATTTTACTGAAAAAGGTTGTGCTTTAGTAGCGGATTTATTGTATCAAGCTTTGATGAATGAGTATGTGGCTTTTAAGAAGCGTATTATTGCTCAAAAGGTAGAGAAAATTCAGAAAAACATATACCAAGAAATTCAAACTTTACCACAGTAGAAAGCAGGATTGAGGTTTATTTTTGCAATAATTATTCAAAAGTTAGATTTTAATTATTTGGGCGTGCCCTTGTGGGCTTTTGCCCACAAGGTCGGCGTGCTACGGGCTATGTGCGGAATGCCCCGACCCTTGCGTCAGCAAGGGGCACGCCCAAAAATCAAATTATTTATTATAAGTCAGCAATAAAGTTGTAACTTTGCAGCAACATTGAGCATACTTAAACTATGGCAACTACATCAGATTTGAGAAATGGTATTGTTATTCGTTTTGAAGGAGAGCTCTGTGTGGTAGAAGAATACCAACATCGTACCCCAGGGAACTTACGCGCCTTTTACCAAGTAAAAATGCGCTCTATCCGTACAGGAAGAATATTAGAACATCGTTTTCGGGCTGGCGAAACCATTGATGTGGTAGATTTAGAAACTAAAAAACTACAATACTCCTACAAAGATGGGGACAGCCTTGTCTGTATGGATATAGAAGGGGGCACGTATGAACAATACTACATTCCAGAAAGACTCTTTGGCGAAAAAATTAAGTACCTCAAAGAAGGATTTGACGTAATTGTAGAGTTTGAAGGAGAAACCCCCGTAACCGCCCAAGTTCCTAACTTTGTAGACCTTGTAGTTACTTATGCCGAACCCGCAGTAAAAGGCGACACAGTAAATAACATTATGAAACCTGCTATTTTAGAAACAGGGGCTAAAATCAACGTGCCTTTGTTCATCAATGAAGGTGAAAAAATTAGAATTGACACTCGTACTGACACATACATAGAGAGAGTAAAAGATTAAAATAAGTTTGTATAAACTTCATTTATTAAACGAATTGTTCAAATTTTTGTTCATATTTTAGGAATTTATTGTAATTTCACTGCTTAAATAGTAACAACAATGGCAAAACCGATAGTATTAAAAGAAGAAGTAACCATACGTTTTGCAGGAGACTCAGGAGATGGAATGCAGCTCACTGGAACGGAATTTACTAATGCTTCCGCAATAGTTGGCAACGACTTAAGTACTTTCCCTGACTATCCTGCTGAAATTCGCGCGCCGCAAGGTACTGTGGCAGGTGTATCAGGCTTTCAGATCCATTTTGGTTCTACCGAAGTAGATACCCCTGGCGATATATGCAACGTTCTCGTTGCAATGAACGCCGCAGCGCTTAAAGCTAATCTAAGGTACTTAGAAACAGGTGGACTTATTATTGCTAACACAGACGGATTTGATGAGAAAAATTTAAGACTGGCTAAATTGGAAAAAAACCCATTAGAAGATGGAAGCCTAGACAAATACACTGTTATTAAAATTGATATCACTAAAATTGCCCGGACAGCCTTGCAGGACAGTGGTCTATCTACTAGAGATATAGACCGTTCTAAAAACATGTTTGTGCTAGGGCTTTTAATGTGGCTGTATAACAGACCTTTAGATGTTACTATTCGTAACTTAGAAGCTAAATTTGCCAAAAAGCCCGAAATTTTACAAGCAAACTTACGTCTACTACGTGCAGGATATGACTACGGCGAAACCACAGAACTCTTTACTACTCGTTATGATGTAAAACAAGCTCCTACAATGGAGAAAGGTAAATACCGCAATATTATGGGCAATCAAGCCTTAGCTTATGGCTTTATTGCGGCTTCTGAATTAGCGGGTTTACCTTTATTCTTAGGAAGCTACCCTATCACGCCCGCATCTGATATTTTACATGAACTTTCTAAACATAAAGCCTTTAATGTGCATACTTTTCAAGCCGAAGATGAAATCGCTGCAATATGTGCGGCTATCGGTGCTTCTTTCGGCGGCGCATTGGCTGTTACTACTAGCTCTGGACCTGGTATAGCCCTCAAAGGTGAAGCAATTGGTTTAGCTACTATGCTCGAACTGCCGATTGTAATTGTCAACATCCAACGCGGAGGACCTTCCACAGGTTTACCTACAAAAACAGAACAAGCAGACCTACTACAAGCCATGTATGGCAGAAACGGAGAATGTCCCGTAGTAGTTATCTGTACTCGCCAACCCAACGACTGTTTCGATGTAGCCATTGAAGCCTCTAGAATTGCTATTGAACACATGGTGCCTGTCATGCTTCTTTCTGATGGCTATATTGCTAACGGCGCTGAACCTTGGCTTATCCCTGATTTAAGTAAATATAAGAAAATTAAACCAAACTTTTTAACCGAACCTAATAGCCCTAACGGTAAACTCTTACCCTACAAACGTGATGAAAGATTCGTTCGCCCTTGGGTCTTACCTGGCACAAAAGGTTTAGAACACCGCATCGGAGGACTAGAAAAACAACATGAAACAGGTAATGTATCCTACGACCCTGAAAACCACGAATTTATGGTAAAAATGCGCCAAGCAAAAGTAGATAAAGTAGCCGACTTTATTCCTTTACAAGAAGTAGAACAAGGTCCAGAAAGTGGCGAACTAGTAGTATTAGGCTGGGGGTCTACTTTTGGCTGTATCCGCACTGCTGTACGTGAACTGAATAATCAAGGACACAACATAGCTCAAGTTCATCTTCGCTATCTCAACCCCTTCCCTAAAAACCTTGGAGACATACTCAAAAGATACAAAAAAGTTCTTGTACCTGAAATAAACAACGGACAATTAGTAAAAATTGTCAGAGATAAATTCCTTGTAGATGCTATTCCTTTCAATAAAATTCAAGGTCTACCTTTCAATGTTGTTGAAATGAAAGCAAAAATTCTTGAAGTATTAGGTAAATAACAACGTGTAACCTTTAAACAACAAAAGTACTATGGCAGAAGTGAGTACATTGAACCATACACCCACACTTACAGCGAAAGACTTCGCTTCAGATCAAGAAGTGCGCTGGTGTCCCGGGTGTGGGGATTATTCTATCCTAAAGCAGGTTCAAACCGTTTTACCAGAATTAGGGATTCCGCGCGAAAAATTTGCCTTTATCTCGGGAATTGGATGTTCAAGCCGTTTTCCTTATTACATGGAGGCTTATGGCTTACATTCTATTCATGGCAGAGCTACTGCTATAGCAGCAGGCTTGAAAATGATTCGCCCTGACCTATCCGTATGGATTATTTCGGGTGATGGGGATGCACTCTCTATCGGAACAAACCACACTTTACAACTCATTCGCCGAAACTTTGACGTACAACTCTTAGTGTTTAACAATCAAATTTATGGTCTGACTAAAGGACAATACTCCCCTACTTCCGAAGAAGGTAAAGTTACTAAATCTACCCCTATGGGTTCTATTGATCACCCCTTCAACCCTTGTGCCTTAGTCCTCGGCGCTGATGCAACCTTTGTAGCACGTTCTTTAGACCGCGACCCTAAACACTTACAAATGGTACTCAAACGAGCTGCGCATCATAGAGGCACTTCGTTTGTAGAAATTTATCAAAACTGCAACATTTTTAATGACGGCGCTTTCTTTGTCTTTACCGAAAAAGAAACTAAATTCCAAAAAGGAATCTATGTAGAACACGGCAAGCCCATGCTTTTTGACAATGGCAAAAAAGGTATCAAATTAGATGGTACTAAGCCCATAGTGGTAGATATGTCCGAAGCTTCTGTAAATGACCTATGGATACATGATGAAACAGACATAATTAAAGCTAATATCCTGACACGCATGTTTGAGGACCCTGATAAAACCGATTTACCTCGTCCTTTTGGTGTGCTATATGTCGCTAACCGACCTTGCTACGAAGATTTAATGAAGCAGCAAATTCAGGATGCTATTGAACAAAAAGGAAAGGGCGATATTACTAAACTTATCAATTCAGGGGATACTTGGGTAATTGCATAAAATAACACTTCTAGCAGATATTTAGTGAGGTTAGCGTAGTGCCGACCTCACTTTTTTATTTTCACGGGGACTAAACTTTGTGTCTTTTTTGAGTTAGGGAATAAATTTTATGGATTAAGTTTCTTTTTGGGCGTGCCCCTTGCTGACGCAAGGGTCGGGGCATTCCGCACTGCGCTTCGCTTCGGTACTTCGCTGCGCTT
>JANWVW010000103.1 GCA_025056095.1 Bacteroidia bacterium | reverse complement strand
AAGCGAAAGCGTAGCCCGTAGCACGCCGACCTTGCCCACACAAGCGCAGCGCAGTGTGGGCAAGGGCACGCCCAAAAGAAATAAAAAATATCCCAATCCGATAAACACATAAACACAAATGTAACTTGTTCAAAATCAATAAACCTGAAAAACTGAATAAACTTTGGAAACTTTTTAAATATATTTGCGTTTCCACTGTTAGATTAGATGACAACATGAAAACTTTAGCCTTATTTTTAGGACTGACAACAGTACTATTTTCTTTCTCAAAGCTGTATGCCCAAAAGGTAAATGCAGATACACTTATTTACACGGTAGAAGACTGCATACAGTACGCATTAGAAAACCACCTTGACATCAAGAACACAAAAATTGATGAAAAAGTTAATCAACAGAAAGTGTATCAAGTAAGGGCTACAGGGCTACCACAAATCAATGGTGAAGCACAATATCAATATTTTGCAGAAATTCCTACTACACTTATTCCCAATTTTTTCGGCGGAAGACCTAACGAATATATTCCTGTACAATTTGGTGTTCCGCATAATTGGTCAGCAGGTGTAACTGCATCGCAGCTTATTTTTAGCGGAAGTTACATTATAGGGCTACAAGCAGCTAAAACTGTAGCCGAACTCTCCCGCAAAAATACCAAACGTCAAGAAGCAGAAGTTCGCGCAGCCGTACAAAAAGCTTTCTACACTGCTCTTTTAACCCAAGAAAATATCAAACTCATAGAGGTAAATTTAATCCGTTTAGACAGCACGCTGCGTACTTTAATAGAACTACAAAAAGCAGGCTACGCCGATAAAATTGCCGTAGATAGAATTCAAGTAGCCAAAAATAACCTTGAAATAGAACGAAAAAAATTACAAAACGCAGCAGCTTTAACCTTGAATTTGCTCAAATTTCAAATGGGAATGGAGATAAATACACCGCTCAAAATTAAAGGTACACTCAACCTTGAAAATACCCCTTCCATTCCCCTTTCTGAAAAGCCTGATTACACCCAACGCCCTGAATATCAATTATTACAAACTCAAATTAAACTTTCTCAACTTTCACTCAAAGCAGTGCGCGCAGAGTATCTACCTACCTTAGCAAGCTTTGTAAGCGCAAGTACAAGCGGACCGAATCAAAAGTTCTACTTTTTTAACTATGACCAACGTTGGTTTCCTGCCGTAATCATAGGCGCAAGAATCAACATTCCTATATTTGATGGATTTGGTAAATATGCTCGTGCCAACCAAGCCAAATTAGAAAAACAAAAAGCTGAAAATTCTTTACTTCGTTTTACCCAAGCAGCAGAGCTTGAAGTGGCTAACGCCCGCACAAACTACCTTAACGCTCTTAGTACTCTGGAAATCCAAAAGAAAAATGTAGAACTTGCCCAAGAGGTATACAATACTACTCAAATTAAAAACGCATCAGGTAAAGCATCCTACCTTGAAATTACCGATGCTGAAAACGCCCTCAAAACCGCTCAAATTAACTACTACAACGCCCAGTATGACGCCATCATGGCTAAAATTGACTATCTCAAAGCTGTAGGAAAGCTGAACTAACCTAAACTCTCTTATGAACGAGGAAACTTGGAAAAATATTCTTCAGCAAAGTCTGCAACTGTTTTCACAATTTGGCATAAGGAACATTTCTATGGATGACATCGCCAAAAGCACAGGCATTTCTAAAAAAACACTTTATCAATATGTAAAAGACAAAGATGAACTGATTCTCAAAACATTTGAATATGAATTGCAAAGCGCGCATCAAATTACCAACCAAATTATTGAACAATATCCCAACGCTTTGGAAACACTTATCAAAATTACGGAAAGGCAAGCCAATCGTATGAAAGGTATCAACCCTGTGGCTGTGTTAGAACTACAAAAGTACCACCCTAACGTGTGGGCTTTAATGTCAAAATACAATCAAGAGCAAATAATTCCGAATGTAATAAAAATCTTGAAAACAGGCATAGAGCAAGGCTATTTTCGTAAAGAATTGAATGTACAAATTCTAGCTCGTTTGCACGTAGAGCAAATCCGTATCATGTTTGATCCTTCCATTTTTTCTTACACTGAATACGAACTTTCAGAAGTGTATTATACCATTCAAGATTTATTCATTCGCAGCATAGTTACAGAAAAAGGTTTGAAGTACTACGAAGCACATTATTCTAATCTATCCAAAATTAACCGAAAGAACGTATGAAAAACATAACCTATATAGTAAGCATTGCACTAATAGCAATGATAATCGCTTGTGGGGGCGCTAAGAAAGACCCTCTTGCGGCTAAAAAAGAGCAGTTAAAAAGATTAAAGTTGAAGCAAAGTCAAATTAACGCAGAAATTAAAAAGTTGGAAAGTGAAATTGCAGCACTGTCTAACGAAGCTAATAGGGAAAAAGTAATTCCTGTTATGGTCAAAACGCTTAGTAGAAGGAACTTTGTCCATTACATAGAAGTACAAGCCGTAGTGGACTCGGATAAGAGCATTCGCGTATCGGCTGAAATGGGCGGGCAAATAAGACATCTGTATGTAAAAAATGGACAGTTTGTCAGCGCAGGAACGACTATTGCCAAAATAGATGATGCTATTATCCGAAAAGGCTTAGCAGAGTTAGAACAAAGCTTAGAGTTTGTCAAAATCAATTATGAGAAACAAAAACAGCTGTGGGATAAAAAAGTAGGTACAGAAATAGAATTTTTAAGTGCCAAAAATCAGTACGAAAGTCTGCTTCGCAAAAAAGAGTCTTTGGAAGAGCAGTTAGCTAAAACAACTATTAAAGCCCCTATAAGCGGTATAGTAGACAATATTTTTCTCAAAGAGGGCGAAATGGCTGCACCAGGTATTCCTATTTTGCAAATTGTTAATGGGAATGAAGTAAAATTAGTAGCAGACGTTCCTGAAACTTACGCTGCAAGCATTAAAAAAGGTACTGACGTAATTATTAAATTTCCTGCATTAAATAAAACAATCCAAAGCACAGTAATTAACGTAGGAGAAGTGATAAATCCTTCTGACCGCAGCTTTAAGGTAGAAATTGCGCTTTCTAATCCTGAAAAACTTTTTAAGCCTAACATGTTAGCTACGGTAGAGATTAAAGACTATGAACGAAAAGATGCTGTGGTTATTCCCAGAAATGCAATTATGAAAGGTGAGGAGGAGGAGTTTGTTTTTATTGCACAAAATAATGTAGCCAAAAAAGTTGCCATTAAAACAGGAGTGAACTACCAGGGCGAAACAGAGGTACTTTCGGGACTTACAGGTAATGAGCAGCTCATTACAGTAGGTTTTCAAGACCTTTCTGATGGACAAAAAATTGAGATAAAATCTTAAATCATAATTATCAACACTTTTGAGTTATGGCTTCTTTCAAAGAATTCAGATTAACATCGCTATCTATTGATAACAAGATGAGCGTGTATGTACTTACAGCGCTCATATTTATTGCAGGGATTATTTCATATCAAAATTTACCTAAGGAGAATTTCCCTGAAATTGCTGTACCTACGATTAACATTACTACGGTGTATGCAGGTACTTCGCCCTCTGATATTGAAAATTTAATTACCAAAAAAATAGAGAAAGAACTCAAATCGGTTAAGGATGTGGAGGTAATAAGAAGTCAATCTGTGCAAGATTTTTCGGTAATTACTGTTGAATTTGACCCACGCGTGAGTGCATCCGTTGCCAAAAAACGAGTAGAAGATGCCGTGGATCGTGCCAAAGCAGAACTACCCACTGATTTAACAAAAGAACCTACCATCACTGAACTAGATTTTTCAGAAATTCCTGTAATGTATGTCAACGTAGCAGGAGATTTTGAAATGGACGTACTCAAAAAATACACAGAACAGTTACAAGAGCAAATAGAGCAGCTACCCGAAGTATCCAAAGCTAATATCACAGGGGCGCTAGATAGAGAAATTAAAATTAACGTGGATTTGTATAAGATGCAAGCAGCTCAACTATCTTTTTACGATATAGAAAATAAACTCAAAAGCGAAAATATCACTATTTCAGGGGGAGAAGTAGAAAGTGATGGATTAAAACGCACTTTACAGCTCAAAGGTGAATTCAAAAGTGTAGAAGCTATTGAAAATATAGTAGTTAAGCAAGAAAATAATGGAAAAGCCATTTATTTGAAAGACATTGCTACAGTTAAAGACAGTTATGTAGAACGTCAAAGTTATGCAAGGTTATTTGGAAAGAACACGCTTACCATGCCTATTATCAAACGTAGTGGGGGGAATTTATTGGAAGCGTCCGCTAAAATCAAAAAAATTGTAGAGGAGTTTAAGAAAAAAGTACCTAATGGCATAGAAATTACCATAGCAGGCGATCAATCTCGTAGAACAAAAGCCCTTATCAACGACCTTATCAACGGAATTATTATTGGTTTAATTTTAGTTACGTTAGTTTTACTTTTTTTTATGGGAACTCAAGATGCCCTTTTTGTAGGGCTTTCTGTACCTATTTCTATGCTCATGACCTTCATTATTCTGCCTTGGATAAATTTTAACCTCAATTTGATTGTACTCTTTTCGCTTATTTTAGCTTTAGGCTTAGTTGTAGATGACGCTATCGTTGTGATAGAAAACACGTTCAGATTACATAAACAAGGCGAACCAATTGTAACCGCAGCTAAAAAAGCAGCAGGGCAAATTGCCGTTCCTGTTATTGCAGGTACTGCTACTACATTAGCGGCTTTTGTACCCTTAGCTTTTTGGTCAGGTATCATTGGTGAGTTTATGCGATACCTACCCATTACTTTGATTATTGTATTAGGTTCTTCCCTTTTTGTGAGTTTGGTCATTAACCCTGTGCTTGCTGTGGATTTTATGAAGGTGGAAGATCTTTCTCACAAAAAGCCTATTAAACCCCTTTTACTCACTACAACGGGATTTTTGCTTGTAGGTATAGTAGGATACGCCGCAGGAAGCTTATTAGTAGGTAATATTTTTACTTTAATTGCTATTTTATTGCCACTCAACCGTTTTGTGCTAACTCCTGCATCGGTAGGTTTTCAGCATTTTGTTGACCATAAATTCTTACCAAGGTATAAAAAAGTAATAGCCTTCATTCTCAAAGGTAAAAGACCACTCTTTTTATTTCCTGCTTTAATTTTGCTGGTTTTACTTATTATCGCAGGAAGTTCAAGGTTAAAGCCCCCTATTTTCTTTCCCCAAAGCGACCCGAATAACATTTTTATCTACACTTCTTTGCCCATAGGCACAAGTATATCTGTAACCGATTCTATTACTCGTGAGTTAGAGCGTAGAGTAGAAAAAGTTTTAGGAAAAAATAATCCAATAGTAGAATCTATTGTATCAAATGTAGGTGCAGGTGCAGGCGACCCCCAGCAGCCCGATGTTACTTTAACGCCACACAAAAGTCGTATTTCTATTGGCTTTGTAGAGTATGAAAAACGCAACGGTATTTCTACAAAAAAATATCTAGAGCAGATCCGTGAAGTCGTCAAAGGCATTCCAGGGACAGTTATTACTGTGGATAAAGAAAATAACGGACCACCCGTAGGCAAACCTATCAACATTGAAGTTTCAGGAGATGATTATGTAGCTTTGCTAAAAGAAACCACTCGGATTAAAAAGTATTTAGATAGTCTACGGATTGAGGGAGTAGAAGAGCTCAAACTAGATGTCCAAAACAATAAACCCGAAATACTGATTGAAATAGACAGACACAGAGCAGGGGCATTAGGTCTAAGCCCTGCACAAATAGGTTTAGCTTTGCGTACCTCTGTGCTGGGTAAAGAAATTTCCAAGTATCGAGATCAAGAAGACGAATATCCGATTGTACTTCGTTTGGACAACCCTTACAGATATGATTTAGATGTGCTAAAAAATATGAAAGTTACCTTCCGAGATAATATGGGGCAACTGCATCAAATTCCTATTTCTACGGTAGCAGACATTAAGTATTCTTTTACCTACAATAGCATCATTCGCAAAGATCTCAAACGCATGATTACCATTTACTCAAATGTATTGACAGGATACAATCCCAACGAAGTAGTACGATTAGTCCAAGCTGCGCTTAATGACTATAAGCCCAATTACGATTGCACTATCAAAATGACAGGTGAGCAAGAAAAACAAAAGGAAACTATAAAATTTTTGACTAACGCACTTTTTGCAGCTATATTCCTGATATTTTTTATCATGGTCTTGGAATTTAACTCTGTCAGTACGCCTTTGATAGTAATGTTTACGATTACATTGAGTTTCATAGGTGTGTTTTTGGGTTATATTATTTTTGGCGGAACTATTTCTATTGTTATGAGTGGAGTAGGTATTGTGTCATTAGCAGGTATTGTAGTAAAAAACGGAATTGTACTATTGGATTACACAAGGGATTTGATACGTAGCGGCATGGATGTAAGAGAAGCTTTGGCAGAAGCCAGTGCTACGCGTTTTAAGCCTGTTATTTTGACTGCCGTTTGTGCGATATTAGGTTTAATTCCTTTGGGGATAGGTTTGAATATTGATTTTGTAGGTTTGTTCACGGAGTTAAAGCCTGATATTTTCTTTGGTGGGGATAATGCCAATTTTTGGGGACCTATGGCATGGACTATCATTTACGGATTGAGCTTTGCTACGGTGCTTACTCTAGCTGTGGTTCCGATGATGTATTTGATGGTCTACAAATTGAAGCATAAAATAGGGATAAAACGTGTGTAAAAATGGATTGATTTTTTTAATTTTTTTGAGCATGTTCTTGCTCACAGCTCGCTGCGATCGTGTGGGCAAGGATGGCGTGCTGTAGCTACCCGTGAAATGCTCCGACCTTTGCGCAGCAAGGGGTATGCCCAAGAAAACAAAACAATTTCTCAAACCTAACATAAAAAGAAAAAACTTGCTAACCTTATCGTAAAAACAAAAACTTGATAAGCTTCAATCTAAAACAAATTTCTTTTCTTGAAGCAAGGCTATTTTAACTAACAAAATCAAAACAGGTACTTCAATCAAAGGACCTACTACACAAGCAAAAGCCTCTCCCGAGTTCAAACCAAAAACTGCAATAGAAACCGCTATACCTAACTCAAAGTTATTTCCTGCGGCAGTGAAACCTAACGCCGTGGCTTTGGCGTAATCTGCCCCTGCTTTTTTAGAGAAATAAAATGCACTAAAAAACATAATCACAAAATACAAAGTTAAAGGAAGGGCTATTCGTAGTACGTCTAACGGAATATTAACAATAATGTCCCCTTTCAAAGAGAACATAACCACGATAGTAAATAAAAGTGAAATTAAAGTAATCGGACTAACTTTTGGCACAAAAACTTTTTGATACCACTCTTTACCTTGTTTTTGAATAAGAATTTTCCTGACCACAAAACCTGCTACAAAAGGAATTCCTAAATATATCATTACACTGGAAGCAATGTCTGCCATGCTCACTTCTACCAAACTGCCCTCAAAGCCAAACAAAGTGGGTAAATATGTTACAAATACGTACGCATACACGCTGTAAAACAAAACTTGAAAGATACTGTTAAAAGCCACTAAACCTGCTGCGTATTCATTATCGCCACGTGCTAAATCATTCCAAACAATAACCATAGCAATACATCTGGCTATTCCTATCATTATTAAGCCTGTCATGTAGTTAGGTTTGTCGTGCAAAAAAATCATTGCCAATACAAACATCAAAAGAGGTCCCACAAGCCAGTTTTGAACCAAAGAGAGTAATAAGATTCGTTTATTTTTGAACACTTGGCTAAGTTCCTCGTATTTTACCTTAGCTAATGGGGGAAACATCATCAAAATTAAGCCTATGGCAATAGGAATGTTAGTAGTTCCGATTTGGAATTGTTCAATAAAAGCAGGCGCAGAAGGAAAGAAATATCCTATACTTATTCCCGCAAGCATAGCTATGAATATCCACAAGGTTAAGTAGCGGTCTAAGAACGAAAGTTGTTTCATACTGTAAAAATTGCATTTTTTTCAATATCGTGTATGTAAAGAAATTGATACACAAATTTCAAAAGCCACCGCAGAGTAAAGACAATGCATAAATCTACTCTTTGTTTTAATGAAGTTTAAGTTTTAATTTTTTGGGCGTGCCCTTGCCCATACTTCGCTGCGCTTGTATGGGCAAGGTCGGCGTGCTGCGGGCTACGCTGACGCTTCGGTGCTACGCTTCGCTCCGCACCGTGCTAACGCACGCCCTTCGCATGCCTCACGCAAAGGATCTCTGAAACCATCGTTTCTCTCTGTATTAGGCAAAGTTTTAGCTTGTAAGTAATTGTACTTCAAGCTCAAACAAGATAAAGACATAATTGGTTATGTTATCTGCGTGAGGGGCATGGAGCATGCCCGCAAGGGCAGTACGAAGCGCAGCGAAGTACCGAAGCGAAGCGTAGTGCGGAATGCCCCGACCCGAGCGTTAGCGATGGGCACGCCCAAAAGTAACTCTAATTTGTGAAATTATTTATTGTATTTAATATAAAAAGCACTAAAATTCAAAGCAGTACATCAGGTCCCGCTTTTCGCCAAGTCAATGTTCCTGCCGTTTTTTGTTTGTTCACACTCCAAATTGTTAAGTTTCTTCAACAGTTTATCTTGTCGTGGAATTAGCCACTTTTCTTTCCAATAGGCAGTTAAATAGTTGTTTGAATAGTCTATGTATTCAGGTGTGTCTGTCTGCATAGTCAAAAACTCTTTCCAATTTTTAAGCAGAGGGTTCATATAATAGGCTCGCTTCCAACCAATACTTAGTAGGTCTTCGTTTGTAAAGCCCAAACTAGATAAACCAACTCTTAATGTTCTTAATTTCCAATTTGAACCTTGTCCATATTTATAACTTTGAAATCTATCTTGAGGGACAAACTCTTTAATAATTTCCCAACTTCCATTTGCAGTAATATGAACGTGTGTTTTACCTTGTGTATAATCTATGAATTGCCAATTTAGAAGTCGTGTATAAATCGCAGATTTTCCAAAAGCTCCAAAAGTATCTATCATAGCTAAAACGGGGAGTTTTCGTTTCCCTGCAATAATTGTCGTTTTTCCTTCATACTTTCGCTTAAATGTTTCTCTTACTTCGGGAAACATTGTAGTTAAGGCAACTAATTTAGAACCTAAAATTGTGTTATAGGGTGGAACTGCACCTAAAATATATGCAGTCAAGCAGTTATACAACCTTTCGTGTTTTTGTTCTCGGTTCCAACCTATGTATTCATCTCTTATATTGAGACCAATTAGGGGATCGCAAAGTCCAAAAAGCCCAATTACTTTGTCGTTTTGCTTATCAAATACCAAAAAACGAATTCGTCTGCCATAACCCGCACTTATAGGAACAGACCAAAAACTAAGACAATAAGCCCATATTTTATTTGTAATATTGTTTTCTTGAACTTCTACAAGATAAGGTTCTATATTGTTCAAATTTATTTCATCTATGTGAGCAAAATAATTTTTTACTTTTTTTTCGTATTGTATTCCGTTTTGATTTGTAATAAGTGAAAGTTTTTTTTGAGTAAAACGTGAATCTTCTACTTCTAATTTCTGTAGTTTTTCATTCCACTTTACACCATAATCAGACAAATTTTGTAAAAGTTTTTCTCTCGCTTTTGCTACTTTAATAGACTGCAAAAGTTCACAAAGCAATTGATTTTTATTATTTTGCTCATTGTTAATCATACTTATTTTGGTATTTTCAAATTTTTTACCAATACTTATCTGTGTTTATATAACTTTATTGTCCTTCAATCTACTTCCTACACTGCTACCAAAGTAAAAGCCAAATACAACTAATACTAAATTAGTTATGTTGCTTACCACTAATAATACCGTCGGTTCAGTAGCTTTTAATTTGCCTACTAACACTAATAAATAAATAACCCCTGCCGTCAGCGTGCTACCCAGCGCTAATATAGCGGTTATATTTTTCGTCAGCCAAGAAGCGTGGGGGCTGTGGTTCGTTTCGGCAACCAATTTAACAGCTTCTTTGCGCAGCTCTACTTCAGTTAGTAGTTCTGCCTCTTTGTATGCTGTAAACGCCGATACAAAATTAAAAAAGTG
>JANWVW010000102.1 GCA_025056095.1 Bacteroidia bacterium | reverse complement strand
GAAGCACCGAAGCGAAGCGTAGTGCGGAATGCCCCGACCCTTGCGTCAGCAAGGGGCACGCCCAAAAAAATCAAATTATTTTAATAAGCAATCAAAGACGCTGTGTAAAATTTTGCCGCGTTATTTAGGAAAACGAAGCAAGAAAACGTTCTGCATCTAACGCCGCCATGCAGCCCGTACCTGCCGCAGTAACAGCTTGCCGATAAACCTTATCTTGAACATCCCCACAAGCAAATACCCCAGGAATGTTTGTTTTCGTTGTTCCAGGTACAGTTTTGATGTATCCTTGCTCATCTAACTCTAGCCAATCCTTGAATACAGCAGTATTCGGCTGATGACCTATCGCAATAAATACGCCCTCTACACTAATCTCCCTTTTTTGACCTGTCTTAACATTGCGAACTCGCACACCTGTAACAAATTCATCCCCTAAAATTTCATCTACCTCGCTATCCCATACCATTTCTATGTTAGGTGTTTTGAATACACGTTCTTGCATTATCTTGGAAGCTCGAAGAGCATCCCTGCGATGTATCATATACACTTTTTTACACATTTTAGCTAAATAGGTTGCTTCTTCTGCCGCAGTATCTCCCCCGCCTACTACAGCTACTTCTTTGTTTCGGTAAAAAAATCCATCACAAGTAGCACAAGCACTTACTCCCCCTCCATTCAATCTGAACTTTTGCTCAGAAGGTATGTTAAGCCACTTAGCACTTGCCCCTGTGGCAATGATAACAGCATCCGCAAGAATTTCGTGTTTGCCCTCATCAACAATAATTTTGAAAGGTCTATTTGAAAAGTCTACTGCGGTAACAAGTCCGTTACGAATATCTGCCCCAAAACGAAGCGCTTGCTTGTGAAAGTCTGCCATCATATCAGGACCTTTTACGCCATCAGGATAGCCAGGATAATTTTCTACATCGGTAGTTGTAGTCAGTTGACCGCCAGGCTGAAGCCCATGATATACAACAGGCTTGAGATTTGCCCTTGCAGCATAAATTGCAGCAGTATACCCTGCTGGACCTGAACCAATAATCAAACAATGAACATGCTCTGCCATACTTTAAGCAAAGAAACAAAATAATCGTAAAATTTTGCCTTGCCTGACAGAAAAATGGTAACCGTAGTTACTTTTTAAAGATTACGAGTCTTAGAAACTACCACAGGTACTGGGTCAACAATCCCCATAATGTCAGCAAAATTTCCGTAGTTTACAGAAAGCGTAAGATAGCCCAAGTCATTAAAATAAGCAATATAACTGCCGTTAATTTCTTGATACCGGTATTTAACTACTTTGTCAATTACTACACTGCGAACGCGAATAGAAAAAGGTTCATTGCCTACGTAATCCTCAAAAACATCCTGAGTAATGTTGGTTACCAAATTGCCATATCCATCAATATGAATAGAAACACCTTGTAAATCGCCATGAATAACAACAGGCTTTTGCCAGTCTTTTTTAATAATTTTTGGTTCTGCTTGGAGAAACTTGTTCCAAGTTTGTTCGGGTTTTTTCAACAGTTGTACAGCTATTTTAATCATGTCTGGCCAACTTACATAAAGTTTAGGTTTATCCGCAGCAGACAGTTTTACTTCGTAATTGTACCCTGATAGTGCCAAAGTCAAAGTGCCATTATTTAGACATAACACATATTGCTCATTGATTTTAGCACATAAAATTTGTTGGTGTTCGTATACATACACACTATTAACAGGCTGAGCTTGCACCATAATTAAATGAACAGTTTGTTCAGGATAATACATAAAAACGTTTTTGAAGACATAAGCGGCTTCTATAATGTTAAATGGGCTAATAGAATGAGACACATCAATAATTTGCGTACTTGGTAGTTCGGCTAAAATAGCTCCCTTTAACCTTGCGATTAAGTAGTTGTTTGCGCCAAAATCAGAAGTTAGAGTAACTATTCCCATTAAAAGCAAATGCAGCGTACAAATATATAAGCAAGTGTTTATTCTTTTGTAAAAAAAAGAATTTTTTACATTTCTTGTAGTACCGCATATTATGATTTAGTGTGAAGGACAAATGGATCATAAAGAATTTTACAAGGTAGCAGAAGTTATTCAAAAATTTTTTCTACTTTTGTATATCCAAAGTTTGGTATAAAATAAACACAGTATATGTCTGTATTTGGTTCAAGAAATAAAGGAACTAACGGTGAAGCCGCCCAACAAGCTGGTATCAACATCATAGGATTGGGCACTACTATTGAAGGCAATATAGATGCCCAAGGTGATATTCGCATAGATGGCAAAATTGTTGGGAATATCGTATCAAAAAGTAAAGTAGTTATAGGTCCGACTGGATTTGTAGAAGGAAATATCATTGCCCGAAATGCTGAAATTGCAGGCGAAACCGTTGGAAAGGTAAACGTTGAGGAACTTCTTACTCTAAAAAACACTGCCAACGTCAATGGGGATATCACTACGAGCAAGCTGATGGTAGAAACAGGTGCTAATTTCAGCGGTACTTGCCAAATGGGCGCTGTAGTAAAAGAACTCAATGGTGGAAACGCGGAAACCAAAGTGGCAAACGTACGCTAAGTACTACAGCTTAGGGTTTCAACTGATTGTAATAGTCAGCGGACTGCTGATCGTGGGCACGTACCTTGACCGCTACCTGAATCTATCCAAACCTTGGGCAACATTAGGTCTAGGAGCTCTGTCTGTAATAACGGCTTTGTATTATCTTTTTAGAACTCTTAAGTAAATATCCATTCAATTTGCTTGACTTCGTAATATTTGACTTGGTTGTCTTGCTGCATGGCTAGCCTGCCATAATCATCAATGCCGAGTATAATTCCTTCTATTACTTGATTGTTAGCTATGTAGTGTCTTTTTTCGTGATATCCAGCTAAATTTTGTGTGTATTCTACTTTTATTGCATCATACTGTTGATTTTTAAGTTTCAAGTAATAAGATTGAATTTGCTCACAAAGTAGCTTATACCAATACTCTAACGAGGTAACTTGACGTGTTTCCAAGAAACAAGAAGTAGCCTTGTAAGCCATTGCTCCAAACTCTTGCTGATTCACGTTAATACCTATGCCTACTACGCTACTACGCAACTGCTCTCCTTGAATCTGGTTTTCTATGAGTATCCCTGCTATTTTTTTATTTTCTACCAAAATATCATTAGTCCATTTAATATACACATTACGATGAGCAATAAAATGCTGCACAGTGTTTTTTACAGCTAAAGCCATAGCCATTGTAAGATAAAATTGTTTCTGTACTTGTAAAAAGTTCGGATATAAAACTATGCTAAACAGTACATTTTTGCCATGTTCGCTATACCATACACTGCCTTGTTGTCCCCGCCCTTGAGTTTGATACAAGGCTGTAATAATTGTCCCCTCAGGCAACTTAGTTTCCAAAAGAGAAACAGCTACTTGATTAGTAGAAGTAATTTCTGTAAAATGCAAATGATTCTTTCCAAAGATTAGTGTCATATTCTTTTCACGAATACTCATTTAGTTCATACAAATAATAAAAAATTAGCTATAATATGAAACTTCAAAAGAGGTTTTTGTATAAAAGACCTATCAAATAATGAGAAAAGGAATTTTTCTTTTGACAATGTTTGTGGTCATTAAAGCAAGAAGCGACATTCCGCTAGTCATTCCTTTTGAATACACTAATCAAATTCGTAACACACAAATTTATGATATTGCGGAATTAGATAAAGAAATCTACATTTCCACGAGTAAAGGGCTTTTTAAGTACAATGGTCAAGAACTTATTCATTTTTCCACCGCAGATGGCTTAAAAGATGATGAAGTGTTTAATCTACAAGTACATCAGGATACACTATGGTTCTGTTCCATTATGGGTAGACTGTTTTTCCTCCCCAAAAATCAAAGAATCATACAAGAATATACAGCTGTAAAGGAATATATCAAAACTTTTTTTTGGCATAATAACTACCTTTACTATGCAAATAATCGCAGTGAATTACACGTATGGAATGTAAAAAATAAAACGCAGCAATATATAGGTTTGTTACCTAGCATATTAGACTATAAGGTCAAACAATCTAAATTATTTTTACTTCACACAGAATTTGAGTATTCTATCTTAGACCTTAATGTAAAAAAGCTAATCAAAAAGCCTTCAAAATCTATTTCAAACGGCTATTCTGTGCCCATTCGTAACAAGCAAACACCATTGATAGATGCCCATTTATACAGTTTCTTTAAAGATAAACTTTGCGTAATAGACATTAATCTACAAACCCAAGAAGTCCTTACTGTAAAACCGAACACGGTTATTTATACAATTTTACCCTTACAAAACGAAATTATCGTAGGTACTCAACAAGGACTTTTCCAAGTACAAGGTAAAAAAGTAGAATGCATTTTGCCCGATATTTTTGCCACAAATATCTTTTTAGATAGCGAAAATACCGTATGGATTACTACTTTTAGTGGAGAAATTTATCTCATTCCTAATCTTAACCTTAGGACCTCACCTTTCATAGACCGAGCCGCAGTACAACAAGTTAGAAAGCTGCATCTCTTCAAAGGAAATGTAATCTATGGCACTAACACAGGGGAGGTTTTTCTTAACCATCAACCTTTCAAAGCAATTACCAAAAACTATGAAGCAGGTAAGCTAAATAGAATTCTCAACATTACTGATGACGGAAACAAAGTTTATATTACCCGAGATGATGGCTTTTTTATCTGTGATATCAAAAACAAAACTGCGCAGTACATTAGCACAAAGTTTACGATAAAGCGGACATTTGTCAATTCCTTTCCGTATTATGTCATTGGGGCTTACTATGCCGTTGTTTTGATGGATAAAAAAACACATAAAATACTCAAGCAATTCTCCTGCCCGCGAATAGCTGACATCATTCTATGGCAAGATAAGCCTTTACTTTGCACCTACAATAATGTTTATATTGTTCATTCTGATTCATTACAAGAAATACTCAAACAAAGATATAAAAGCAGCAAGATACGGTTTGCCTACTATGACAGTGTCAATAGACATTTGTATTTAGCGCATCAAAAAGGTATTGACGTTTATGACTCTCAATTGAACTGCTTACATCAAATTCAAATTGGTAATAACAACGATATCAATAAAATTCAAATTCACAAAAATCGAATTTACATTGCCACAATAAAAGGATTGTTTATTTTACCTGAGCATAGTCCTCAAAGCCAGGCTTTACCTGTACAAAATGTTTACAACCTGAACATATACGACATACGCATACAAAATGATACACTTCATTTTATTTCTGACGTAGGATACAGCTATACTCCTATTTCTGCCTTAACACATTCTTTGCCTAATATTCTAATTGAATACAAAATAAAAAATACTAATTATGCTCAAAACGAGGATAAAATCATTATACGCTATCCTGATAATTCCTTACAAATCAGTATTATCCCTAAAACAATCAAATACAGAACCAAGATAAATTATCAATACAGCATCACGGGCGAAGGTAAAACTCAAACTACGCCTTACGCGTTTTTGAGTATTCCTTTTTTTCACAGTGGAATGTATCAAGTTAAAATTACAAGTTTAGTTGAAAATCATCCTATTCGCCAGGATGTTCTCAAAGTTCACTTTGTTTTGCCAATATGGAAAGATAAAAACTTCAAAGTATTTGCCCTGATTATAGGTTTAATAAGCCTTTTGCTCATTTACATGGAGCATCTCATTCGCCGGGAAAAGCAAAAAGCTTTTCAAGAAAAACAGCAAAATCAAGCCTTAAAGTATCAATTACAAGCCGTACAATCGCGATTAAATCCACATTTTATTTTCAATGGTCTACAATCCTTGCAGTATCTTGTGGTGAGCAATCAGAATACTTTGGCAAAAGCTTACCTTAATGATTTTGCTTCCCTGACCCGAAAATTTTTAACGTATTCCCAACAGGAGTTCTGTTCCATAGAAGAAGAAATTGCTATTCTAAAAAATTACCTTAATCTTGAAAACATTGCACACAATAACCAAATCAAATATGAATTTATTCTTCAATTAGAAGACGAGATGATGTTTCAACAGCCTATCATTCCTTCTTTAATTCTGCAACCTTTGGTAGAAAACATTTTTAAACACGCTTTCACAGAAAACTATCCTTCTCCACAGATTGAGATTAGATTTATAGAAAATGTTGAGAAACAAAGGTTAATTGTAGAAATTGAGGACAACGGTATAGGAATGTCCAAAGAAATTTTACCTCACTCCAAAGGGCTTCAGCTCATTATGGACAGATTAAAAATCATTAACCAGACTTACAAAACACAGCATTATCTTGAAATTCTTCCTGCAAATAAGTTTAGTTCAGGGACTTTGTGTCGTTTAATTTTTCAATTCAAGGGCGTATGAAAAAGAAATTTGATGTATTAGTATTAGAAGACGAACACCTCAGCCGTAAGCACATTATACATGAGCTACAGCAGATAGAGGAGTTTGAGTTCAACATTTATGAGTCCTCTGATATTCTTACAGCAAGGCAGTTGCTCATAAAGCACAGACCTCAATTATTGCTTTTAGATATTCAAATTAAAAGCCAACTTTCTTTTGAACTATTAGAAAATTTACCTTTTTCTGACTTTCAAATTATCTTCATTACTGCTTATGACCATTATGCTGTTAAAGCCATTAAGCTTTCTGCTGTGGATTATATTCTCAAACCTATTCAAACTGAGGAATTTCAGCAAGCCATTCAAAATGCTGTAGAAGAGATAGAGAGAAACAATTTTTACAACAAATTGAAAATGGAGCATTTCAAACATACTTTTAACGAACCTGAAGAAAGTATCATCGTACATTCAGGGCGAGAAGCGTTTAAGGTTTATTATCGTGAAATTTTATACTTGCAAGCAGACAGCAATTATACCCGTATTTATTTCATAAACAGGAATCCTGTAATGGTAGCTAAAACCTTAAAGTACTACGCTGAACTACTCAAAGAGCACTTCATTAGAACGCATCAATCTTATTTAGTCAACAAGTCTCATATTGACAAAGTCATAAGTACAAAGCAAAAGAGTGTAGTACGTATGGTTAATGGTGTAGAGATACCTATTTCGACACGTATGCGCCACATTATTGATTGGGAAGAGATATAATTTTTATTTTTTTGGGCGTGCCCTTGTGGGCGTTTCGCTTGCGCTCATGCCCACAAGGTCGGCGTGCTTCGGGCTGCGCTTTCGCTTCGGTGCTGCGCTTCGCTCCGCACCGTGCTAACGCACGCCCTCCGCATGCCTCACGCAGGAATCAGTTTTTTGCGCCCCCGCTTCGCGGGGGCGCAAAAAAAAACACTCCCACCCCCTTACCAACTACTAACCTCATTCAAAATTGATAATCAAGCATATATAAATAACCTTCCTATTCCGTAGCTTAAAAATTACCACGTATTCAAAAATTACACTTGCTTCATTCAAAGAAAAATACTATATTTGTAGCAATAAGTTGTATTCTATGAAAAGCGTACTATTGATAGGGGTAGCATTTATAGTCAATTTTGCCTTTGCCCAAATCAGAATTGACAAAACTAACAAGGAAGGTATTCCTGTGCGCGGGATATGGTCAGTAAGCTTTCCTAATGAATACACCAGAATAAATTATAGTTCTGACTTAGAACATGCCAAAAAGGACGGAAAAGCACTTCTGATAGAAAACAAAGCCTTAAAATTATCTCTCGTTTTTGTGGAAAAACGCGTAGTAATTTTTGACTACTCCGATTCAGGTACAGAGTACTACTACAACACACACATAGATTACCCAAAAGAAGGAACAACCCTAGACCTATCAAAAGTTGACCTATGTGTAGGACAAGGCGATGATTGTATAAAAACAATGGAAGAAAAGAAAAAATACATCAACGAAGCCTATGCCTACTACTTGAAAACTATTCCCCAAGACACACAACACCATGCTGAAAATTGATGCTACAAATTCAAGCTACACGCCTTAGTAAAAACTATAACCGTCAAATCGTATTCAAAAACTTTTCAGCTATTTTTGAAAGTGGAAAAAAATATGCTATTCTCGGACCTAATGGCTCGGGAAAGTCTACTTTATTAAAAGTTCTTTCACAATACACTACCCCTGAGAGTGGTACTGTGGAGTATTATCACAATCAGAAAAGAAAAGAACCTCATCTCATTTTTAAGCACATTAGCTATGTAGCCCCTTATGTCGCATTATTTAGAAATTTTACTACCACAGAAATGCTAGAATGGATAAGACAAAGCAAGGGGCTTAGCTATTCGCCAAAAGACATTTTAGAAATAACGCAGCTTTATCCTGTAAGAAATAAATACCTCAAACACTTATCCTCAGGCATGCAGCAAAGATTGAAACTTGCCACTGCCATTTTTGTACCCGCAGAAGTGCTTTTTCTAGATGAACCTTGCACTAACCTTGACCAAACAGGAATACAGCTTTATCAAAACTGGATACAAACGCATACGCTTTCTAAAATTGTTATTATTGCTTCTAACCAACCTCACGAATACGAAATGTGTGATATGAACTTCAACATGCTGAACTATAAGTAACCAGATATCAAATTTATGTCAATCAGCAGGTATATTGCTTTACGTTATTTTTCTATTCAAAAGCCGCGTAACATTATTCAATGGATTTCATGGGTAGGTATATTGGGCATAATGGTGGGAACTATGGCTTTGGTAGTTGTTTTAGCAGTGTTCAATGGCTTAACTGACCTTATTCAGCGCAGCATATCTCAATTTGACCCTGACATAAAAATTATTGCTAAACAAGGCAAATACTTTGACCTCAATCAAAATTTAGAAAAATATCTCAAAGAGAAAAATATTTTATTCACCAAAGTTTTAGAAGGCAAGGCGTTAGCGAGTAGTCGGTCTAATCAGCATCTAGTTTATGTAAAGGGCGTAGATGAAAACTATGAACGAACATCAGGTATAAAAGAAGTTATTTATCAAGGTGAGTACAATCTAAAAGGAAGCAACATTATCTTGGGCTACGGAGTGGCTTATTTGCTTCAAGCTAAACTTGAAAATTTTCTCTCACCTACGCAGCTAAAAGTACCAAAAATGTTCAAAGGCATGCCCATGAACGAAGATGCAGCTACTAACTCAATCAATGCCATCAATGCAGGCATATTTTTCTTTAATCAAAAGGAATTTGATGATCAGTATATTATTTGTCATCTACGGCTTGCCCAAGATCTTTTCATGCAAGAGAACAAAATATCGGCTTACGAACTTAAATTAACTCATCGCAAAGACATCTTTGATATTCAAAAGGATTTACAGCGCAGGTGGGGCGATCAGTATGACATTTTAACGTGGTATGACCAGCATAAAACGTTGTATAAAGTGATGAGTGCAGAAAAGCGAATTGCTTTTGTGGTTATTTTTTTGCTCACGCTTATTGCGGCATCTACTATTTTAAGTGCCTTAATGATGTTAGTAATAGATAAACAAAAAGACATAGGGATTTTATTAGCAATGGGCGCAGGTCCTAAGCAAATTCAAGGTATTTTTTTATGGCAGGGCTTTTTAATGGGCTTATTCGGTGTAACTTTGGGCGTTATAGGCGGTTTATTGATATGTTTTTCGCAAGATTATTGGCATTGGTTTAAGCTTCCCAACCCAGAGAGTTTTGTGATAGATTATTACCCTGTACAAGTACGCCTAACAGACATAGTAGTGATAGCATTTTCCACTTTATGTGTTACAGTTTTGGCGGCTTTTTATCCTGCTCAAAAAGCTTCACAAATAATGCCTAAGTTTTTGGTACAATAAAAATATAAATTTTTTGGGCGTGCCCTTGTGGGCATTTCGCTGCGCTCATGCCCACAAGGTCGGCGTGCTTCGGGCTACGCTTTCGCTTCGGTGCTACGCTTCGCTACGCACCGTGCTGACGCACGCCCTTCGCATGCCTCACGCAATGGATCTCTGAAACCATCGTTTCTCTGTTTCATATACCAAGTTTTAGCTTGTAAGTAGTTGTACTTCAAGCTTAAACAAGGTAAAGACATAATAGCACAGGTCATCTGCGTGAGGGGCATGAAGCATGCCGTTAGGCAGTACGAAGCGCAGCGAAGTACCGAAGCGAAGCG
>JANWVW010000101.1 GCA_025056095.1 Bacteroidia bacterium | reverse complement strand
GATAGCCCAGTGCGTAGCGCAGCGAAGCACCGAAGCGTGAGCGTAGCCCGAAGCACGCCGACCTTGCCCACACAAGCGCAAGCGAAGTGTGGGCAAGGGCACGCCCAAAGAATTAAAATTTAATTGTAGCATAAACCACGTTTTGGGATAGAAAAATGTCAATATGCTTTGCTCTTGTTAAATTTTCTAACTTTGCATACTCATGTTAAAAGTAGGAATTTTATTTGGCGGAAGTTCTGCAGAGCGCGAAATTTCTTTTGCAGGAGGTCGCACGGTTTATGACAATTTAGATAAAAGTTTGTTTGAACCTATCCCTATTTTTATAGATAGCTACCACAATTTTATTGAGCTAAATTGGCAATATCTTTACAAGGGTACTATCAGGGATTTTTATCCGCCTACGCACGTTAAAAATACCTCTTTGTATGGATTTCAACTGTATATTGAAAACATTTGTGCCGCAGATGATCCTTTCATTGAAACAGCTATATCTGCCGTAGGTAAACGCATCTTTATTGAAGATTTGCCAAAGAAAATAGATATCGCTTTTTTGTGCTTGCATGGCAATCAAGGGGAAGATGGAGCTATACAAGGTTTATTAGAATGGTTAGGTATTCCTTACACAGGAAGTGGAATATTAGGTTCAGCTATGGGGATTGATAAAGCTTGGCAAAAAGATGTATATCTTCAAAATCGCTTACCTACGCCCGAATACATAACTATTTACCAGGACGATTTTGTTAAACACAAAGATAAAAACGAACTGTTTGAGCAAATTGTACATTTGTTGGGTTTACCTTTGGTCATAAAACCTGCTCGGCAGGGTTCAAGCATAGGAGTAACTATTTTGCCTGAAACTTGCAGTGCGCATGATTTTGTTCAAGCTATTTACAAAGCTTTTGGCATAGTAGAGATTGAGTTAGCTGTATGGAGGTCGTTATCTACTCAACAGAAAGTACAACACTTAAAATCTGTGATTGACCTTAAACAAGGTATAGGTCTGCCTGTTTATTTGAATGGTTCGTTAATTCGCCACCCTGATGGGCTGCTTTCGGCATTAGATATTTTGAGCGAATTGTATCCCAAAGCTATAGCTCAATTATGGGCATCCCAAGCAGACCAGGAAATTATCGTAGAGCAATACATCAAAGGGCGAGAATTTTCTTGTATAGTAATTGAAGATCTCAACGGACAAGTAGTAGCACTTCCCCCTACTGAAATAAAAAAGACAGGCGATATTTATGACTATTCGTCTAAATATATGCCGGGTAGAAGTAGAAAAATTACCCCTATGGAAGTAGATGAAGCTACTCTACAAAAAATTTGTAAGCGAGCAGAAGATTTATTTTACATATTAGGAAGCGAAGTCTATGCTCGGATTGATGGTTTTTTGAGTGAAGATAATCAAATTTACCTCAATGACCCAAATACTACGTCAGGAATGCTACCTTCTTCGTTTTTCTTTCATCAAGCAGCAGAGATAGGTTTGAATCCCTCGCAATTTTTGACATATATTATTTACACTTCTTTGCAAGCTCGCAAACTTACAGGTAAAAATCCATATAAGGTAGAGGATATACAAAAGCGATTAAAAAGCTTACTTGAACAAAAAAAAGAAAAACAAAGCAAAAAAATACGTGTAGCCGTAGTTATGGGTGGATACTCTTATGAACGCCACATTTCAGTAGAAAGCGGTAGAAACGTATATGAAAAACTTTCTTCCTCCACACAATTTGAACCTATCCCTGTTTTTTTAATAGGCGATGAAAGCTATTTTGAACTATGGCAAATTCCTGTTAGCATGATGCTCAAAGACAACGCCGATGATATTAGAGATAAAATTCTGCATCTTTCTGAAAAAGAGAATGCTGTACTAAAAGAGATTAGAAACCGTACAAAAGAAATTGTAGAACTTTTTGGTAATCCTGCATCTGTTGAAAAACCTAAAAAAATTCAGCCTGAAGAATATAAGCAGATTTTTGATTTCTGTTTTATTGCTTTACACGGTAGACCTGGCGAAGATGGACAACTGCAAACTCATTTAGAAAAATATGGTATTCCTTACAATGGTTCAAGAGCAGATACTTCTGCTATTACCATAAACAAATATCTAACCAACGAACTTTTACAGCAAGCAGGTTTCAAAGTAGCTCGCCATGCTTTAATAACTAAGCAAAACTTTACACAATACCGTTCTATGCTCAAATTTTTTAAGTTTCCTTTGGTAGCCAAACCCGTAGATGATGGTTGTAGTGCAGCAGTTGTTAAAATTAAAACTTGGTTAGAGTTAGAAGCTTATGCATCTCTTTTGTTCAGAGAAACGGATACTTATCCAAAAGAAGCCTGTAAAATTTTAGATATTGATGAAAAAATAGAATTTCCTAAGAAAAACGAATTTTTAGTAGAGGAATGGGTAGGTAAAGAGAGTGCGGACCATTTCTTGGAAATTACGGGTGGACTACTGACTTACTATGATGAAGAAGGAAATATTCAGTATCAAGTTTTTAATGCATCTGAAACATTAGCCGAAAAGGAAATTTTATCTATTGAAGAAAAGTTTTTAGCAGGGCAAGGTCAAAATATTACTCCTGCTCGATACGACCTAACTCAACCTGAACTTCAAGAGTATGTTAATCAGGTTGTCAAAGAAACACTTCGGCAGGTGGCTATTGTACTCAATATTCAAGGATATGCTCGCATAGATGCCTTTGTGCGCGTATGGAAAAATCCGCTTAAAGTAGAAGTCATTATAATTGAAGTTAATTCTTTACCTGGAATGACACCTGCTACTTGTATATTCCACCAAGCAGCCTTAGAAAATTACAAGCCGCTTGATTTCATACAAAAAATTATTGAGTTCGGCATGCAAAGGTCAAAAGTTCAACCTCTCTAACAACAATTCTTTACCTACTATAAAAAACACTAATCCTATTGAAAGAGCCATAACTACTACGCCACTAAGTAGGCTAAAAACTATAAACTTGTATGTAGTTTTGAAGGCACTTTCTTGATAAAATTCCTTCATGAATATCCATAGATACACGCTAGAGATGAGTACATTTACCACACTCAATGAACTCAAATAAGAAATGAATAAAAAGGGTAAGCTTATCAAAAACACAAAAGAATAATAGTGAAGCATTAAAATGAGATGGTCTATGAACAAGTATTTTTTAGTGTTGTAGTATAGACCGGTAAGAATTAACGCTGTCAGAGGTACAGATATCAACATTGCGTTTGGAAATTGCTTAATAAACTGTAAAGCCAGCTTTTGGGACTCTAATCGTTCAGGATTTTTTGCCGCTTCTGGATTAACCTTGATCTTAAAGATATAACCACTAGATTTTTGCTCTTGATTATGTAAAAATTGAAATCGCATTCCTATGACGAAAAGCAGGCTTAAAACAAAGTATAAGCGAATCGGAACTGTGTAATCTCTCCTTTTACCTTGTAAATATAACTGACTTAAACGCCAGGGTTTAATTATCAACACTTTCAGTGTTCTGATAAGTTTTGTGTCCAAGTTAAAGTA
This sequence comes from Bacteroidia bacterium, assembly GCA_025056095.1. Lineage (NCBI taxonomy): Bacteria > Pseudomonadati > Bacteroidota > Bacteroidia > Bacteroidia bacterium. Next base: position 6,612 of record JANWVW010000101.1, on the reverse strand, counting down.
TCTTGAAAAATAATGGCTTACTAGCGCTTTGAAACTAACTCTATAATCTATGTTTTCTTGACCGCATTGAGGGCAAAAGTTATGTTCCTTTACTTCATATCCACAGTTGAGACATGTATCACTTTTAGGTAAACGAGTATTTAGCATACAGAACTCAAATTTTAATCATTTTCAGGTAAAGATAGCCATTTTAGAATAATTTCAGGTTTTAAGTTGCTTTTTTCTTCCAAAGATAAATCCCGTACAATCTTACCTTTATGCATTTGCACTAATCGATTGCCGTATTGTATCATATCAGGAATATTATGAGTTATGAGCATACATGGAATTTGGTACTCTTGTACAATTCTTTGGACTATTTTCATAACTGTATCCGCGGCAGCTGCATCTAAGGCAGCTGTAGGTTCATCTAACAGTAAAAGTTCTGGTTTATGCCAAGTATGCATCAGTAGCGATAAAGCTTGCCTTTGCCCACCTGATAATTTACCCATTTCTTGGTCTATTTTATCTTCTAGTCCCATGTTGAGCAGGGCTACTTTTTCTTTTACTTTTTGTCTAAAATTTGAGGTGATAGCTATGTTTAATCCTAGTTTTTTATTTTTTAGATAAGCTAATCTAAAATTCTGCACAATAGAGAGCTCTGCTACGGTACCTGCTAATGGGTTTTGTGCTATTTTAGCAATCTTTTTACTTCTTTTTACTGTGGAAAGATAAGCAATATTTTCTTTGTCCTGAAAAATACTTCCTTTATCCAAAGTAATTTCACCTGTTATTGCATTGAATAAAGTGGTTTTGCCGCTACCGTTACTTCCTATAAGGATAACAAAATCATTATCCCCAAGGGTAAGCGATACGTTGTCTAAAGCTTTTATCTGTGTATAAGCGTCTATTACAAAGGTTTTAGTGGCGTTGGTAATAGTAAGCATAACGCAGCAAAATTAAACGTATTTCATTCGTTGAGATAGCGTTTAAGCTTTTTAATCCGTTTATATTTTTCTTTTTGAAGGTAAGATTTGTGTTTCTCTATACTCATATCGGACAAGGGCTGCTCGGAAGTGGTCTGTTGGTCTAAGTCAAAAGAAGCTTTTTCTAGGTCTTTTATTTGCTGAATCAAAGATTGAGCATATTCATCTTGGCATTTTACTGGCTGAATTTGGCAGAGAGTTTCTATTTCTTCAATCTCAATTGGCAAAGATTCAAAAACAGGTCTTTGATACAAGTGTGTGTCTATATCTTCTTCGGTGTATAGAATTTTTATCTCTTGGGAAGATTTATTCTCAATAGGCTTTGAAACTAAAAATAAGCTAGCGAAAGCAACAACTAAAAAGCACGCCGCAGATAACCAAACATAGCCCCAATATACTTTTCTTTGGCGATTTGCGGCATCCAAACGCCGTTCTATATTTTGCCAAACCTTATCCGAAGGGCGATATGTAGGCAATTTTTGATATACCTTGTTTTTCATATACTTCACTTCAAAATAGGTTGTAACTTTTGTTTAAGCAATTGTTTAGCATAATGTAGTTGAGACTTAGAGGTACCCACAGAAATTTGCAACAGTTCTGCAATTTCCTCATGTGAATAACCTTCTACTTCCGCTAATATAAACACTTGCCGACATTTTTGGGGCAAGGAAAAAATACATTTCTCTAAATACTCTATATCTATGGGCTTTTCTATCATAGATTCAAACATTTCTTCTTTATCTGCAATTTCTATGCTTTCAAGTGGAAAGCTTGTTTTTTTGCTTTTTTTAAGTGCAGTGCGCACTACAATTTTCTTAATCCAAGCTCCCAATGTGCTTTCCTTTCTAAACTTATGAATATGCTTAAATACTTGAATAAAAGCTTCTTGCAGGGCGTCCTCTGCATCTTGATAGTCCGCGCATAACCGCACTGCCAAAGTAAACATACTTTCACAGTATTGCTCATATAGTAATTTCTGAAAACGTCTATCTTGGTCTATGCATCCCTGTATCAAAATGTCTTCTGGAACCTGCACAGTGATAACTTAAAGAGTATAAAATTTGGGTAAAGGTTGGAAATATAGACAAAAATTATCAAATAAAATTGTGCTAAACATGTAAAAATTATAGATTTGCCCAATTAAAAATATGAAGCAGGTATTTTATTTCATTTTCACTATATCCATTTTTTGGATTGCTTGTCAAAATCAAAAAGTAAGTGCAGAAAAGCAAATAAAACTTATTGAAGACAGAGAAAAAATGATATTTGGAAATATCAACCAAGCAGCTGCTCAACTGCCTGTGATAGATGTAAATGCTATAAAAGACTTAGCTACTCAATATGAGCAGTTCGCATATATGTTTCCTAGTCATGAGAAAGCACCAGAGTTTTTATCTCGGGCAGCTAATTTTTATGCCAGTCCCAATCTCAAAATGTACGAAAAAGCAATTTTCATTTATGACAAATTGGTAAAAGATTACAGTAAAACACAGCAAGCCGAAAAAGCTTGTTTTATGAAAGGTTTTATTTATCATAATGAGTTAAAAAAGATAGACAAAGCCAAAGCTGCGTATGAAGACTTCTTGAAGCGCTATCCTAAAAGTGAATTAGTTCCCAGCGCTCAAGCTGAACTTCAATTTTTAGGCATGAAACCCGAAGATTTACCTTTTCTCAAAAAATAACTTGCTAAATACTTGTAAAGTGTAGTAATATCGTTACTTTTGCACAGCTAACATGTGGCAAATAGTTTCTCGGTTTATCCTTCAAGCACGAGTATGGATTTTTGTAGGAGTAGCCATTTTTATAGTGGTAATGATATACTTAGGGCAAGGGCTAGAGATGGATTATGGATATGCATCAGGTAAAATTATCCCTTCTACTCATCCTGACTATGTTTATTATCAACGCTTCAAAAAAATATTCGGCGATGATGGCAAAGTAATGTTTGTGGGTTTCAAGAAAGATAGCTTAGAAAATCTACAAGGTTTACAAGCCATTTATGAACTTTCCGAGAGACTTAAACATACCGAAGGCGTAGAAAGAGTGTTGAGCATTACTCATGCCCCTATTTTGTATGTAGATAGCACTCAAAAAATAAAAATCCGTCCTTTATTTGAGCATAAGCCCACCAAAGCCGATGTAGATAGCTTTGCTAAACAAATACAACGACTCATTTTCTACAAACACGTTATTTTTAATCCCGATAATAATGTTTCCATAATTGCAATCAACCTTAAAAAAGAAGTTTTAGACTCTAAAAAACGAATAGAAATCACTCAAAACATAAAAAAAATATGCCAAGAGTATGAAGCACAGCTGGGTGGTCAGTTATACTATTCAGGCTTGCCTTACATACGATCGGCTATGGTACTTAAAGTATCCCAAGAGCTGATCAAGTTTTTAATCCTTTCTGTTGTGGTTACTATTGTGATTTTATACCTTTTCTTTCGTTGGATAGCCATTATACCCGTTTCTCTTTTTGTAACAGGATTGGGCGTAATTTTCTCTCGCGGATTGATGAGTGCTTTGGGGTATAAAGTTAATCTGCTCACAGCATTAGTACCTACCCTAGTGATGATAATAGGCATTCCTAACACTATTTACTTCGTAACAAAGTATATTGAACTCTATCGCCGCAGTAGAAACAAAGTGTATTCCGTCAAATACATTATAGAGCATATTGGGGCTATTACCCTGATGAACAATTTAGTTACTTCATTGGGCTTTTTGAGCTTATCTTTTACGCAAATAGAAATGTTACAACAATTTGGATTAGTAGCAGGTATTAGCATTATCGTAACATACATTTTATGTTTGCTGCTTATTCCTACTTTTTTGATTATCATTCCTGCACCTAAAAACGCACAGTTCAAGCACTTAGATAGCAAATTTCTTAATGGCTTTGTACGCTTTATTGAGTTTTCAGTGCGAGCACGCAGACCTGTAATTTACACAATAGCTTTGGCACTGATAGCAATATGTAGCATAGGCATGACTCATCTCAAAGCTAATAGCTATATGTTAGATGATATACCTAAAAAAGATGTTTTGCAAAGAGATTTGAAATTTTTTGAAGACAATCTCAATGGAGTTATGCCTTTGGAGTTAGTAATTGACACACAGCGTAAAAATGGGCTATTGAGTCTGAGTGCATTACGAAAAATGGAAAAAGTATCTGACACGTTGTACCAAAAGTATAGTGCATACTTATCTAAACCTATTTCAATGATTGAAATACTCAAATTTGCTACGCAGGTAGTGTATTATGGTAATGATACAATGGGCTACACGCTGCCTACGGCTTCTCAATACAGAAACATGGCTACCTTTATTATTCGCAGTAAAGATAGTATTCCTATTCTTTCCAGCTTAGTGGATAAAGATTTACGAACCGCAAGAATAACTTTTCAAATGAAAGACGTAGGTTCAAAAAAATTGACTGAGTTATTTCCGCAAATTCGCAAAGATGTGCAAAGTGTAATGGACACTACTTGTAAAATTCACATTACAGGCAGCAGTGTAATGTTTAGTTGGGGCAATTACTACTTAATCAACAACCTAATTGAAAGCATTATTGTAGCTTTTGTCTTAATTGCAATTTTAATGGGGATATTATTTTTCAACTTCAAAATGTTGATTATCAGCTTATTGCCGAATATCATTCCATTGGTTTTAACCGCAGGAATAATGGGCTTCACTAATGTATTACTCAAACCTTCTACGGTTATTATATTTAGTATCACTTTTGGGATGACCATTGATAATGCCATTCGCTTTTTAGCCCGTTATAGAGTAGAACGCAAAAAACACAAGTTACCTGTCAAAGAAGCTACTTACAGGGCTATTTATGAAAGTGGAATTAGTGAGATATATACCTCTATCATTTTGCTGTTTGGTTTTGGGATATTTTTATTTTCTGAATTTGGCGGAACGCAAGCAATGGGAATGTTAGTTTCTTTATGTTTAGGAATAGCCATGTTTTCTAATTTATTTGTTTTACCTGCTTTGACTATTTCTATTGCAGGAGAGAGAGATAAAGGGGAAGGCATTATTGATTTACCTGATGAAGAAGAGAATGGAATCAAGGCATAAGGAAGGATTTGATAATTTTTTAAGTTTTTTTTTGGGGCGTGCCCCTTGCTGACGCAAGGGTCGGGGCATTCCGCACGTAGCCCGTAGCACGCCGACCTTGTGGGCTTTTGCCCACAAGGGCACGCCCAAAAAATTATTCAAAACGAAAACAACTAAACAATTAAAAATTTTGACTTTTTTACGTATCTTGCAAACACAAATTCTACTATGAAAAACATCAATAAAAAACTACGCCCCGAAAGCTTAATGATGTCCTACGGATATAAACCTGAACTCTCCGAAGGGGCTATAAAAAGCCCTATCTTTCAAACTTCTACATTTGTATTTAAAACAGCAGAGGAAGGTAAAGCCTTTTTTGAAATTGCTTACGGACATAGACAAAAAAAAGAAAACGAAGAATTAGGGCTTATTTATAGCCGTATCAACAACCCTGATTTAGAGATATTAGAAGATAGACTCTCCCTTTGGGATGAAGCAGAAAAGTGCGCCGTGTTTGAAAGCGGCATGTCTGCCATTACCACAGTTTTATTAACTTTTCTTTCCCCAGGCGACATAGTTTTGGTAAGTAACCCCTTATATGGTGGAACTAGCCATTTTGTGCATAAAATACTACCCCGTTTCAATATACAAGCTGAATTCTTTTATCACTACGAAACTGAACAAAACATTATTGAACGAATTGAAGATAAAAAACTTAAAGACAAAATCGCCTTAATATACGTAGAAACCCCTGCTAATCCTACTAACTACTTGTTTGATATTGGCTTAGCTCGGACTATTGCAGACTATTGCTCTAAACCCGACAAAAAAGTGTATGTAACCGTAGATAATACCTACATGGGACCTTTGTGGCAGCACCCTTTGAAGCTAGGAGCGGACTTAGTGGTATACTCTGCTACCAAATACATTGGAGGACACAGCGATGTGATTGCAGGTGCGTGCCTGGGCAGCCAAGAACTGATTAACAAAGTTAAATACATGCGCACTTTTTTAGGTAACATGGCAGGTCCTTGGACAGGTTGGCTGTTGCTTCGAAGTTTAGAAACTCTTAAAGTCCGCATGGAAACACAAGCCCACAATGCTAAGCATGTAGCTCAATTTCTTAATCAACATCCAAAAGTAGAGAAAGTGTATTATTTAGGCAATCTTACGGAAAAAGATGGGCAGCAATACCTTATTAAGCAGAAACAATGTCTTTCAGATGGCGCTATGATTTCTTTTGATATCAAGGGCGGTGAAAAGCAAGCTTTTCAATTTCTCAACCATCTCAAATTGATTAAGCTTGCAGTTAGTTTAGGAAGCACGGAGAGTTTGGCTGAACACCCCTACACTATGACTCATGCTGATGTAGATATACAGGAAAAGATACAATTAGGTATCACAGAGAAAATGATACGTTTATCTATTGGCGTAGAACATTACGAGGATATTATTTGGGATATAGAGCAAGCCTTAGCCTTTGTAGATTAGAAAAATGGTTTTATTTTTTTGGGCGTGCCCCTTGCTGACGCAAGGGTCGGGGCATTCCGCACTGCGCTTCGCTTCGGTACTTCGC